>JAHFHI010000035.1 GCA_023246995.1 Candidatus Omnitrophota bacterium | reverse complement strand
CTTCTTTTCGAGCAGAACCTTGGATCGAATTTTGAAAAATACCGGGTTTACTCCGCTTTTCTCAAAACTCGAGGGGAAGTATATTTCATTTGATCTCTTCAAGAGGCGGATTGGCTGCTACAGCCGGCCCATTTCGGGAATTTTAAGGAAGTTTTTTCCGCCGAAAGCGGTCCAGCCTTTTGACTTTTATATCAATCCCTGGGATATCCGGCTGGTAATCGCCCGCAAAGAGGCGCTTTAAGACCGGCCGCGAAAGCGGCGCTTGAAAGTGTCGATCGACCGCAGGGTGCGGCTCACCCATTCATCATTGATTCCGGTCAGGCGTTTTACGCGGTCGTAGAGGCGAAGCGCCATTTTATCCGCGAAAATCCCCACTTTTTTTAGGCCGTCCTGCGGGCGGCCCCTGTATTCGGTGGAGCGTACAAGAGGGGAAGCTTCTTCGGTGAAATAATAAAGAGCGATGGATTTGCGGCTCATGCCTTCGGGGCATTGAAGCGGCTCGGGGTGCCCGTGAAAGGAATCGGCGTCGGTATTGAAAATGACGGCGCGGTTAAAGAGCGGCGCCACTTTGTGAACACAGCGCGCCATCTGCCGGTCCCAGAGTTCCAGATGGCCTCCGTAGGCGTCCGGCCAGTCTTTGTTCAGGTAGACGAGCACGTTGACACGCCTCTGCCAATTCCGGTGATGGGGATGAACCGTGAAATCGGCGTGGATATTGAGATAACCGCCCCGGGGCGATTGATGGAGGCCGCCGCCTTCGAAAGAAAAATCGGCAAATAGATTCTTGATTCCGGTCAGGCGCATAAGAAAGGCGACGAAGCGGGGAGAGTTAAGTTCATCGACCACCGCACCCGTGATCTGGCTGAAAGTTTCCCTCTTGGTCCGGCCGTACTTGCGCTCGTTGACATGGACATAATGAATCCACTGATCGTCGTTGAGGCCCGGGAATTCCTGAAGCACCCGATCCAAAACCTCGGGGTTTAAAAAATCGTCAAGAACGATATGCGGAAACGGATCCGCGCCGGCATACCGTGCGGCCAGAGAGTCCATCCTGGGTTCCCACTTGCCGTAAGGAAAGATTTCGGTAAGCGGCTCTTTGAGTTGGCCGAGCATTTTATTTTCTCCCGCCGGCGCCTGTCTGGCCGCCCTGGGAAGCAATTTTGATCGATGAGCCCAGGCTTAATTTCATGCCACCCTCGGCCTGGGGAACGGTGGTGAAGCGCTCCCGGGCCGGATTTTTGATCGTGAATCCGAAGTTGCTGTTGAAATAGGAGCCCGTGAGAATTTTAAACCCGAGGCCGGTTCCCGCGCCGACCAGTCCCGGGGGTGATGAAGCGAAGTGATTGTGCCACCAGCTTTCCGAAAAGAAAAGCGCCGCGATCTCGAGGTGCCCGGATTCATGGGTGTAGAGCGGGCAGCCGTCCTGCAAAAGGGGCCAGAGATAGGTGAGGCAGGTTTCAAGCGAGCTCAAATAATCGACATCGAGAAAAATCTGAACGCATTTTTCATTAAAGCCCGGGAGGGTCTTGTCAAAGTATCCCTTGTGAAAATCGCAGACCTCAAGCTTCCCGTAGCGGCGGATATTTTCCCGGACTTCATCGAGGGTGCCGCACCAGGAACCCCGGGTGTAAGTGTGGATTTCCCGGTGTCCTATCAGCGTATGGGCCTGATCCTTGGCGGTCGGCTCCGGTAAGCCTTCAAAACAGTCGAAGATGGCAAGGCGTCTGCCGACAAGCGCGCAGACAAGCGAAAGATTGGCCGCACTGACGCCCTTATAGGTGCCGCATTCCACGACGATCCCCTCAAGTGTGGGAGGCGTTTTCAGGAGGCTTGTGGCCATGGTGATATGTTCCATAAAAGTCGAGCCGGATACGATCTTCCGGTTGTTACGGATCATGGTCCAAAGAAGCTTCCATTTAGCGCCAAAGCCCAGGCCATAGGCCGCGCCGGTCTGCTTCTCAAAAAACTCGCTTAAAAAAACAGGGATACATAAAACTTGCAGCAGGATACGATAAGCTTTAGCAAAAATCGTCATTTTGAACCATCCTTAGACTTGTCTTGCCGCTGCCCGAGCCTGCGGGTGGACAGGGGCGTAAAAAGCGGCTATAATTCCCCAATCTTCAAAGAAGCGCTGACTGTATAACACAAAATGCCAAGGCCGACAAGGGTTTAGCGGATGATTCAGGGCAAAAAAATTACGGTGGCCATGCCGGCCTATAACGCGGAAAAGACGCTTGAGCGTACTTATTCGGAGATTCCCCGCGACGTGGTGGATGAGGTTATCCTGGTCGATGACGCAAGCCGGGACCGGACCGTCGAAGTTGCCGAAAGCCTGGGCATTGACACGGTGATCCGACACCCTAAAAACCGCGGCTACGGGGGGAATCAAAAGACCTGCTACCAGGCCGCGCTTCAAAACGGCGCCGATATCGTCATCATGCTTCATCCCGATTATCAGTACACGCCGGCCTTGATTGAGCCCCTTGCGTGGTTGATCGCCCACGAGACCTACGACGTGGCCCTTGCCTCTCGCCTTCTTGGGAATTACACGCTGCAGGGAGGGATGCCTTTTCATAAATACGCCCTGAACCGCGTGCTTACGCTGCTTGAAAACGTGATTCTCTGGCAGCACCTTTCCGAATACCACACCGGCTACCGCGCTTATTCCCGAAAGGTCCTGGAGAGTATCCCGTTCCAAAATAACTCGGACGGTTTTATTTTTGACAATCAGATTCTGGCGCAGGTTTTTTACGCGGCGTTCCGGGTGGGGGAGATCTCGTGCCCGACTAAATATTTTCCGGAAGCCTCCTCCATCGGCTTAAAAGACGGTCTGCGTTACAGCCTGGGAGTCCTCGATGTTGCCTGCCAGTACCGGCTTCAGTCCTGGGGCCTTGGCCATTTTCCGATTTTTGAAGGAATGACCAAAGCCCGCATGCGCGGCCTGGATCCGGCGTGGTCGGACCCCTTTAATTCGCGCGCCGTGCGCGAAACTCAAAAACACTAGATGGTTTTTGACCTGGCTCGGGCCGTTTTGGCCTGGTGCCTTATTTTGCCGGCAGCCTACACGGCCGGTTCGCGTTTTTCCCCGATGGTTCGCGCCCAAGACCACCTTCTAAAAGGAATTTTTTTCTTTGCCCTGGGTTTTATGGTTCTCTCCTGGAGCGTGGTCGGCCTGGGCGCCTTCGGAGTGCTTGCGCCCCGCTATCTCTGGATGATGGTCGGGATGATTTTTGCCTCGGGTTTCAGCCGCCTTCATTTATTACGGGACTGGATTCGCGCCTTTGGAGCTTTGTTTTGGGGGCCGGAAAAGAATTTTTTGCTGCTATTTTGCCGCATTATTCTTGCGCTTTCATTTCTAGCCCTTCTCTTGGGAACCTTGACCCCCGAGATCGGCGGGGATGCGCTCACTTACCAATTGAACCTCCCGAAGATTTTTTTGAGGAAGGGTTCTCTTGCCCCCGATTACTTTGATTTCAATTCCTATTTTCCGCTTTTTCTCACCAATCTCTATCTGATCGGGCTCGCGCTCGGGGGTGTCTTTGCGGCAAAATTCTTTCACTTTTTTTCGGGGTTTCTGCTTTTCTTAGTGATCCAAAGAAGAGTTGAAAAGGATACGGGCTCGGGGGGCCTTGCTTTTTTCGCGGGGCTTATTTTCTGGCTGACCCCGACGGCTTACAACATGCTCTCCACCACCTATATTGATGTGGCCCTTTCTTTTTACTGCGTCCTCGCGTTCGTCGCCCTGCTTGCGGCCTTTGAAGAGGGGCGCGCCCCTCTTTTCGCAGTGAGCGGGATTCTGATGGGATGCGCCATGTCCATGAAGTATCTGGCCCTTATGTCGGTTGTGGCTTTGGCAGCGGCAGCGCTTTGGGAGACCTTCCGCCGTCATGAATTCGTGAAGCTCCCGTCGCGCCTGGCGCTATGGACCGGAGGGTTCCTTCTGATTTGCGGTTACTGGTTTTTTCGCAACTGGAGCTGGACCGGAAATCCTTTTTTCCCTTACTTTGGGGATTTCTTCGGCCGCGCCTACCGGCCTCCGACGGATTTTCATCTTTTCGGGATGGGCCGCGGCTTTCGGGAGTTTTTGACTTTTTTTTGGAATATGGCTCTTTTTCCAAACAAGTTCGGCTCGTTTACGACACGGATCGGATTTTTTTATCCGATCCTGGCGCCCTTTCTGGGGATGACTTTTTTCTTCGTCCCGCGCGGCCGTGTTTACGCCGTTTACGCGCTGGCTTTTTTGGGCCCCTGGTTTTTCATGGCGCAAGCCGATCGCTGGGTGCTCCCGGTTTTACCCGTCGTGATTCTGGGCGGGGTTTGCGGGTTGGACTGGGCGGTGCGATGTCTTTCCCCGGGATTTCGCGCCGCGCTCTCGCGGGCGGGAATATTCTCGGCCGCCGCGCTCCTTTTGGTGTATTTTGCCGCGGGCTTTTATCATTACCGGCACGCCTATCCGCTTTTCGTGGGAAGTATCGCAGAAGGGGAGTATCTCCGTCGTTTTGAGCGCACGCAGGATATGGCGCTTTGGGTGAACCGGTATTTGCCGAAAGAGGCAAAAATTTTACTTGAAGCTGAACCCCGCGGCTATTATTTTGACCGCGAACTTTTGCGAAATGTTTACGTGAGATGGCGCTTGCGGCTCGAGAAACGCCGTCAAGATCCGCTCGCAGTTCGCAACTTAGTTCGCGATCTCGGCGTGACGCATATTCTTACAAGCGACCGCGTGCTTCCTGACGGAACCACGGCTCCCGAGGCGCCCAGCCCGCTGCGGGTCCTGGCCGCGAGTCCCTACTGGTCGCTTATCGTGGAAATGCCGTCCCGCAATATCCGGGATGACCGCTATGTCTACCGTCTCTATGAAATCCGCTGAAGCAGCGCCGGTGACGCGCTTGGTCCGCTCGGGTTCGGATCGTTTCTGGCTGCTTCTGCTCTTCGGGTTTCTTGCCTTTTTTTATCCGGGTCTTTTTCTGGCACGCGAGGCCGCGCTTCGCGGAGATCACTGGGAACAGCATTATCCCTGGGCGGCCTATTTATGGCAGACCCTGCGAAGCGGACGCCCGGCGCTTTGGACCGGTCTTATTCAGTGCGGTTTCCCGATTGCGGCCGAGGGCCAGATCGGTATTTTTTATCTTCCCAACCTTTTACTTTCCCTTTTTCTCCCCCTCCGCTGGGCCTATGCCTGGAGAAGTCTCCTGCACTTCGCGATTTCCGGGATTGCGACGTATTCTTACGCGCGCTCCGTGAGGCTCGGACGGTTTGGGTCTTTCATCGCGGCTTTTATTTTTCTGTTTGGGACGGCCTACGGCGGAGCGTTTTATAACATCACCTCGCTCGAGACGATTTGCTGGCTCCCGCTCGGGCTCTTAGGACTGGAATCTTTTTTGCGCCGGACGGGGAAGCGTTATCTCCTTCTTGTTTCCGCCAGTTTCGCCCTGGCCCTGCTCGCGGGCTATCTGCAAATCGCGCTTTTTACGATTTTTATTTTTGGGCTTTACGCGATCCTTCGGATCTGGATCTTCTCCGACCGGTCCGCGTCACCGGTCCTGCGTTTGAGACAGACTTTCGGGCTTGGGCTCGGTCTTTTAGGGGCTTTTATTCTCGCCTATCCGCAGCTTGCCATGAGTTTTGAGCTGGCCCTTCTTTCCAATCGCGTTAATCTGCGGGAGGAATATGCTTATGTCGGATCTCTTTCTCCGCTGGCGCTTATGACATTGGTCTTTCCCAAAATGCAGGGGATCGTGCGCGGAAACTGCCTCTATAACGGCTTGAGCTCCCTTCTTTTGGTCTTTGCCGCCGCCGGTTGGGTTTCCAAGCGTCACCGGAGCGTTAAGCGGCTCTGGATTTTTATGGCCGTCCTTTCACTGCTTCTCGCTCTCGGGGAGTGGAGCCCGCTTTATGTCGGACTCGTGAAGTGGACGCGCTTTTATTCCTTCAGAGTTCCGGCGAAATTCCTCGTCTATCTTCTTTTTTTTCTCGCCCTGCTCGCGGGCCTGGGCGCTGAAGCCTTTGAACGTGCGCGGCAAGCTTCCCGTGTGCGTGATTTTAAAAAAACCTCGGCGAGTTTTATGGCGCTTCTCGGCATAGCTCTGGCCGGTTACGCCGCGGCAGGGTATGCCGCGACCGGGGCCGGCCGCGGCTCATGCGTCGCGGCAGGGCGGTGGCTCGTCGAACGGTTTATTTACGGAAGAATGGGGCATCCCCACAGTCTTGAGATTTATCATGGCCGCCTTGAAGAAGTCCTAAACGAGGCCGCTCGGATTGTTTCGTTTTCAAATCCCTGGAGCCGATGGGCCCTTGTGATGATTCTGCTCCACTTCGCTTTCGTGTCCGGTCTCCGTCATCTTCTGTCCCGGAGGATTTTTTTTCGAGCCGGGCTGATCGCGTTGCTGGCCGTGGATCTTTATGTTTTTTCTTGGAGCGATATCCGGCTTGATTTTGACCGCTACGCGAATCTGGAAAAACCGGGCCCGGTGGTGCAGGCCATCCTGCGTGAAAAGCGTTCCGGCCGCATGGGGCGGCTCTACGGGCTTCGCGATCCGGATCAGACGCTCAGTCTTGTTCCAAGCGTCAATATGCTTTATGGCATCGACGACATCGGGGCCTATTCGCCCTTTGTGCTCGGGCGCTACCATGAGAGCCTAGGAGTTTTTGGAAACATCAATGATTCCAACCAGGCTTTCAAGCCCCACCTTGCCGATGTTTTTGCCCGATTCACGCTGCTTCAGAGTCTGGACGTCTCGCATATCCTCACGCGCTCCCTCCTCAATCATCCGGCGCTTGAACTTGTGGCGGAAGCTCCATCGGGAGGCGAGAGGCTCTACCGGCTGACGCGGCCCCATTCGCGGGCGCATTTTGTGGCCCAAACGGAAGTTTATGAGAACTGGGAGGAGCTTAAAGCGCGGTTGCTGTCGCCCGGGTTTGATCCTCGTAAAATACTTTTGCTTGAGCGTTCGGAGCGCGACAAGTTTGACGGCACGCTTCCGGCCGCGGAGGCGGGCCCTCCGGAGGCCGGCTTTATTGACGGGGGCCGCAGCCCCGAGGCTGAAAATTGGAGGGTTCGGGCCGGAGGTCCGGGTTTTTTTGTGCTGATGAATACCGATTATCCGGGATGGCGGGTCTGGGTGGACGGAAAACCCCAAAGAATTTTTAAAGCTTATGGGCTCTTTCAGGCGGTTTGGATTTCGGAGGCGGGCTGGCACCGCATCGATTTCCGGTATTCCTTCAGGGACTCTCTCTTTGCGCCGCTTGAGAGGTTGCGCGCCCGGTTGGCCAATTCTCGTTGAAAAAGCATGGTTCCCGTATATAATGCTCGCTCGGTCCTTATAAACTTACTCCCATTAAGGAGTTACACGCATGAGTGCCTCTGAAGCCGCTCTTCGAAAGGTTCCCTGGTCCCCGCCGCTTTTTGAACCCGAGGATCAGGAAGCTGCCATCCGGGTGATCCGTTCCGGGTGGATGACGCAGGGCAAGGAAACCCAGGCTTTTGAAACCGAACTGGCCGCTGCTCTGGGGGCTAAGCATGCGGTTGCGGTCAATAACGGCACTTCGGCTTTAATGGCAGCGCTGCTCGTCCACGGAATCGGGAAGGGCGACGACGTGCTCGTGCCCACCATGACCTTTATCGCGACCGTCAATGCCGTGATCGCCGTCGGCGCCAATCCGGTCCTTGTCGATTGCGATCCCCGAACTTTGAACGTCACGCCCGAACTTTTAAAAGAGCGCCTCACGCCCCGTACGAAGGCGCTCCTTTTTGTGGATGTTTACGGCATGCCCTGTGATCTTGAAGCCATGCAGGCGTTCGCGGACGAATACGGTCTTGTGTTGATCGAGGACGCGGCCGAGGCTATCGGCGCGGGCTATAAGGCCCGGCCCGTGGGTTCTTTTGCCCATACGGCTATCGTGAGTTTTCATATGGCCAAGCTGGTTCCCACCGTGGAGGGCGGCTGCGTAGTCACTCAAGAGGATGCCCTTGCCTCCGGGCTCCGGCAGATCCGCAATCACGGGATGGGCGGGCAATACCATTACGTGACCTTTGGCCTGAACCTGCGCACCACCGACATTCAAGCCGCGCTCGGCCGGAGCCAACTCAAAAAACTTCCGCGGATTTTAAAGCACCGTCAGACGATCGTGGACCTTTACAAAGAGGAGCTAAGCGGTTTGGCGGCATTTCAGGATGTGCCTCCTTACGTGACCACGCACCCGCACATGATTTTTGCGATGTTTCTTGAGAACTCGGAAACCCGCGACAAGCTTAATCAGTATCTGAACCGGCACGGCGTGGACACGCGTATCTGCTGGGTTCCCGCGCACGCGCAGCCGTATCACAGCAAGGCCCTCGCGTTTTCAGGCGCGTTTCCCAATGCCGAGCGGCTTGCCGCGCGCAACTTGAGCCTGCCCCTGGGGAATGCCTTGAGCCTTGAGGACGCGCGTTATGTGGTCCAGACCGTCAAAGACGGTTTGCGGGGGCTTTAGTGCCGCGGAAAAAGATTCTGATCACCGGATCCCAGGGGTTTGTGGGCCGAAACCTCCGTCGCGTGCTGGAGCCGGACTATGACATCGCGGGCTTTGATATTTCACTTTCCGTTTTTCACAATATCACCGCGCAGGAACAAGTCTACGCCTTCTTCGAAAAAGAGCGGCCGAACATCGTCATTCATCTGGCCGCGAATCCCGACGTGGCTAAAAGTGCGGAGTTTCCCCAGGAGGATCTTTATTTAAACACCCTCGGGACGATCA
>JAHFHI010000034.1 GCA_023246995.1 Candidatus Omnitrophota bacterium | reverse complement strand
CTCTTTAAAGATGCCGAGGCCCGGTATATCCTGAATCAAAAGCCCATTGTGATTGTGGTGGACGCTTCGACTTCCGTGGCAGCGCCGGACAGAACTTCGCCCCACATTCCCGATGCCTTTAAGGGATACCGCAACTATTTCATGGCCGTGGACCAGGCCCTCGGAATCAAGATCAAGCCGGAAGATTTCAAAGAAGATGACAGCTTCGTCAAGCGCCTCGCGGTCACGGAGCCGGTGACCCGTATCGTGAAAAAACTGCAGGCCACAGGCGTCAAGCCTGTCGTGGAGCAGCCCTATAAACTCCATTTCTGGTATCCGGGCCAAAAAGATCTTTATCTGCGAGTCGGAAAAATCAAGGACACGGTGGCTAAAAAAGTGGAGGACCTCAAGGAGATTGACGGCCCCTCGCTTGTTTTTATCCAGTCGTCCATGGAGCCGGAAGCCGTCCCCAAGGATATTCGGGACCAGTTTATCGGCGGCAGCCATGACCCCGCTTTTTTTGACGACAAAAATCACTTTAAGGAGTTCTATTTGGATTACGAACCCGGCTACGGGATCGTGCTTTCGCAAAGGTTCCGCAACCTTGCCCGGCGTTATTACCAGGAATTTGCCGGGCTTTACGGTGTTGAGATCACGCCCCGCCGGGCCGCGCTCCAGCCCGATGAAATGCGCGAGATCGAGGTGATCGCGCTCGACCTCGACGGCACGGTGGCCCCGACCGACAAGCCGCTTTCGGCACCGATGCGGGAGCGGCTCATTTCGCTTCTTAAGAAAGGCAAAAAGATCGTCTTTGTCACCGAAGATATCGAGGCTAACGTTGACAAACGAGTAAGCGACCAGATCCCCGCGGAGTTGAGACAGGGGCTCGTCATTTTTTCCGACGGCGGCAGTATCGGCCACACTTTCGACGCCGCGGGCCAAAAAGTTTATTTCGAAGACCACAACGCCAAAAGCCGTTTCTCCGGTGATCAGACTCAAAAGATCGACGCCTTTTTAAACAGCCGCTTTGCCGGGAAGTTCGAGAAAGACAACCGCCCGGAACGGGTGAGCCCGGGCCAGCGTATCGATCTGCGCAATATCACCGTAAGCCGGGATGAATTCGTGCAGGAGGTCTCGCAGTTTCTTGTTTCCCAGGGCATTTCGGCAAAGGTCTATAAGGCCGGCCGCACTTCGGTCAAGATTGTGCTCCAGCATAAGGAGCACGCCCTGCGTTACTGGCTCGCGAAAACCGGGGTCGAAGAATCCAAGATGCTCATCATGGGGGATTCCGCCCGGGTCAACGAGCTTGACCGCGCCATGCTCTCGGAGTTTCCGAATTCGGTCAGCATTAACGTGGGCACGCATTCCACGACCATCGGCCAGACCAACCCCGGCATCATTCAGTTTGTGGGCGAAGGCGTGCAGGGGACTTTCCGGATTTTATCCCTTTTAGACAGCCGTGGAACGCTCCCCTTAAGCGCGCTTCGCGGTTTCACGACGCAGCCGCCCAAACAGGGGCATCTCGATGACCCGGATGTCCCGGCCGCTCCCGAAGCCGTGGCCGGAACCATCCGCACCAAATACGCGAAGCCCGTGATCGGCGTGATCGGCGCCGCCGCGCCGTCAGCCGGTTACACGCTTGAGGACGGGAAAAAGCTCGGCGCGCAACTGCGGGATTATCTGGAAGCCAAACCCGGAACGCTTTTTACCGGCGGCGTGGGCGGCGTGGGCCAGGATGTTTACACCGGCTTTGCCGCAAAACCTAATTTTCCGGGGGGCCGGTTTTTTGTCCTGCTTCCGCAGACCGCCAAAAGCGGGCCGGGCTACGACCGTGTCGCTTCGCCGGGCTATAAAGTTGCCATCGAAAATTTCGGCGCCAACATGTTTCAGCGCCGGGTGGGCGTGGGGCTTGTGGCGGATGTTTTGATCGTGCAAAACGGCTCGGGCGGCACGCTCCATGAAGCGGCCGAAGGGCTTAAGGCCGGTAAAAAATTAATCGTGCTGAACCAAGGCGGTTTAGGGCAGCTTCTCTATCAGGCCAAGGAGAAAGCCGTTCTGCCCATGAATCTAACCCAGGCCGGGATCACGACGGCGCATTTGGCTCAGATTTATCCCGCCAATCCCGACAACCTTATTCAAGTTCTGGAAACGGTTCTGTCTGCGCCTGAAGTCCAAGCCCCTCCGGGCTCTGCCGCGGGAGGCCCGGCTATGACCACCCGTTCTGAAGTTCGCACGACCGACGAGACGTTAAAATTGGGCTGGCCTGAACAGTACCCTTACAGGCCCAGGCTTCTCGGAGAGGACAGGAACTCGCTCAAGAATCAAAGCCTGGAGAAACTTTTGGAAACACAGAGGATCACTCCGGACGAGCATCAGGTTTTTAAGGAGCTCGTGGCCGGACAGATTTCAGCGCAAGAAGATACCGGCATTGCTGAAGCATTGATCCTCAAAGGGCTTGCCTATAGGACGCCGGGAGGCGAACTGATCCTGGTTTCCTGGATTGAGTCCGCGGATGAAATTCCCCTCGATCGGCGCGCCAAAATGTTGAAAGCCCTGGGAGACAGGGGCCTTTTAAAGGACGCCACGGGGCGGGATTTTGTGCCGGGTTCGGATTTGGTGATCGAATACTTCGACGATCGCGGCGATCACCGGAGGGTGCTTTTTGTATCGCTGGCGGGAACTCCGGGATTTGTGATGAAGTACACGCACATTCACCGCGCCGCCATTGAGGAGCAGTTTCAGCTCATGGAAACCGTTCTTGACTATGAACGGAAAATCAGGACGGCAAGCGAAATTTATGCTGTCATGGCGGCCCGGTATGGTCCGGAGAACGCGCCTGTCGTGCGTCCCGGAAAATTCACCGAGGTCGACGGAACGGAAATTTTCACGGAGGAATTTTTGGACGGTCCCACGCGCCAGGATTTGATGCCTCACCTCACCCGAGGAAACAATCTCACCGAGGAAAGCGCCCGCCGCGAATTGGCGCGCATTGAGGGCCGGGGGCTTGCGCGAATCTGGATTGCCACCGAGAGTTTCGGGAAAGGGAAAGTTCTAAACGATCTCACCGCGCGTAACGTGAAGTATGTCCAAACCCCGGAGGGAGTTACGGCCAAGTATTTCGATTTTGAGCGTTTTGAAACCGCCGGGCCCTGGGCGGCCATGCGGACTTATATGGCGAACAAGGACCTTCCGTTTTTGAACCACCCCTGGTTTGTGCTTGGCTGGGCCGAAGGGCTTGACCGCGCCCGGGCTTTTGATTTTTTCAGACTGATTGATTTTGAGCAGGACCAGATGGGCCTCGTCGAGCAGCTTCTGAAAGCGGTCTCGGAACTCGGAAAGCAGGGGAGTGTGCCGGCATTCTACGAGCCCGCGGGCCCGGGAGCCGATCGAGCGCTTCAAGACAGAGGATTCTATGATTTTCTCTACGGCATTTTGACCAACAGCCGGCAAATGAAGATTCCCGGGGATATTTCCGCAGCCGAGCAGGATTTCAAAAGGCAGATCCGGACATTTAGCGAGGGCCAGAGGAAAAATGCGGAAATTTTGGCCGCGCAGCTCTCGGAGATTTTTCTGCGCGCCGTCGCCGGGGGGTATGAAAGCCCGGCTGCTTTTCTCGAGGATTTTTCAAAGGTCCGTGAAACGGCAGTTTCCTTAAATCTTGTTAGGCCGTTTTTCCAAGCGCCCGCCCGCTCGGAAGTGCGGGCTGCCTCGATTGAGGAAGGCGAGCGGCTGTGGAACGGAATTAAAAATCAGGCGCCGGAATTGGCGGGATATTTAAAAACGGCTGAAAACACGACTCAAATCGGTGTTTTGCATAGGGGGCCCAGGATCACCCTGGATGGTTTGTCTTTTGTCTGGCCGGACATTCACGGGGTTCTGGGCCAGGACATGACTCTCGATGAAATCCGCGAGACTTATCGAAAGCAGTTCTACGTCGCTGCCGCGGAGCAATACAAGTCCGGCGAGTTTCCCGCGCGGATTGAATACTACGATTTTCCTGAAGCGCAGATGAGAAGCCTGGCCATGCACTTCATGAGCCGGCCGGACCGGTATCAGGCAAAAATGAAATGGCCGGTCATGGGGGCCTCGGGCCCGCCGTCCTTCGATTACTGGCTGCGTCTTTACCCCTTATACCCGACTCGCGATCGGAATGAAAAACAGGGATATCCCTTTGTGGCGAAAACCATTCTTAAAGCCGTCGGCTTAATGCGGGAAGCTGGGAAGCAGGAGTTTAAGATTCTGATTGAGGGAGTTCACGACGGAGCCATTTTGCGGTTCATTGAGAAAGAATTGAAAAGGGAATTACCTGCGACCCGGGTCAAACTTTACGGATCTGATTTGCTCGCGGACCGGCTGGGATCGGTTGCCGAAGAGGAGAATGTTGTCATCAAGCAGGGGCGCTCGGAAGATCCCGATTTGTTTATGGAAGACGGCGCGCGCGTGAATTTCGACATGGTGGTGGATTATCACGTGTCGGTCCCGGCTGTTTTGGCAAAAGATCAGGCTGAAAAAATGGTTCAAAAATGGTCTGAGACATTAAATCCGGGCGGGCTTATCATTTCGGTCCCGGACGGGGACGCCTGGCTTTATGAGATCACGGTTCCCCAAAATTTGCGGTTTCTCGGGTTTTCCGTGCCGGAAAATAGCTTCATGGAAAAATATCCCAAGTCCGTGATCATGCTGCAAAAGGAAGGCGGGGTGGCGATGGACCCCGGAGCTCTTTACGGCGGAATGGATTTTGACGCTTCCCGCGTCGCCCTGCCCCGCTCTGAAGTCAGAAGCTTTGCGGCGTTTACGGAGCCCTTTCTTGCAAAACCAGCCTCGGAACTTAATCAGTCGCAGCTGGTCTTGAAAAATGTAAAAACGACCGGTCCGGATGTGGGGCTAAGGCCGTATTCCCTCGGCACGGACATGCTCGCGATCAGCGTGATGATCGATGGCGAGACGACAGGGCACTTCAAGCTTCATCTGGAAACCCGAGGCGGCGAGAAGCTCCTGCGGATTTCCGACGTCTACCCGATCGGCGAAAAGGGAGATTGGAGTTATGAAAAGTATAAAAACCGCGGGATTATGAACACCCTGCTCAACTGGCTGGCATGGGAGGCGGCCGAGCAGGGAATGATCCTGCGCAACACCGGGACCAAATCGTTACCCTTAATCCGGCTTCACCTGAAATATTTCGGCGACAAGGTCTATAAAAACGGCCAGGCTAAAGAATACCCGTTTTTCCTCGAAAGATACGGGGCCTACGGGGAGGCGCTCCTCGGGGCGCTTGAGGTGCGGCAAATCATCGCAAATCAGGAATATTCGACCGGGGCGAGCCTGTCGCTCGAGAAAATTCCGGAGGCCGGCGGCAGGGAAAGATACCGGATCGCGGATGTAAAGAGAAGGTATCGTGACGAAGCGGTCGGGTTAAAGCCCGGGCAGGAGATCGAAGTGAATCTGCAGGGCGGGCTCCTGCGGGTCTCGGCGGAAAAGAACACACAGGAAAAAACAGGAAGTTACTTTTTGAGCCACACGCTCAAAAGTATCGTGGTTGAAGGAAAACCCAGGAATTGGACGGTCCCTCTGGGAAGTTTTACGCAGGCCCGCTCCGAGGTGCGCAGCTCGGAGCGCATTGTCGGAGCCTGGGAAGAGCAGATCAAGACCCGGCCGCTTGGTTACGACGCTGCAGGGGATGAAGTAAGCGCCGCGGTGCGAGAGGCCCTTTTGCCGGTGATCTTTAGCGCGATCGGCCGGGCGGGCGGTCAATCGGAAACCGTTCCCATTCTAAGTGTGGGAGAAGGAGCCATGGCCCACGCGCGCGTCTTGCGCCAAAGCCTCCGGCCTGCCTCAAGATTTCCCATCACCATGGTGGAGCCCGGAGTCCGCGCTTCGGATTTCCAAACGAGCGAGCTGGCGGCCTCGTTTACGGATCTCCGGCATTTATCGAAGCCGATTGAGCAAGTGAGCAAAGAGGATGCCGGCAGCCCCCCGAAAGTCATTTACGCTTCCCTGGCATTCGAATACACGGACCGCGATAAGACTCTGGAAGTTCTGAAAAGTCTTTCCGCGCCCGTCGCCCGGTTTATTTTTGTCCTGCATGACGATCAGTCCGCGATCGCCGAAGCCCGAAAATTCCAATTCAAAGAATTTAAACTCTCCATGAGTTTCCTCAAACTGCTCGCGGCTTTCGCGGCCAAGAGCATCACGCGCGGTCAATATCAGAATGAGACGGAAAAAGTTTTCGCGCTTATGAGTGATGAGCTTAGCCGGCAGACCCGGGATTACAGCCGGGAGGCCTTGAGCGCTCTTGTTAGAGGGCGCAGAAACGAAGTCCTGCAGGATCTGGAGTCCCGGATGCGTCAGACCGCGGATATGTATCTTGATTATGTATCCCGCTTCGCGCCCTTCGAAGAGAAGGGCGAAACGGCGCTTCGCGAATGGTTCCCGGAATCGGTGCTTTCGGCTGAAGCCCGGACGGCTTTAGAAAGCCATTTTGGGCAAATTTTTAAGTCTGAAGAGGAAATCCGCGCCTACTTTGAAGCCCGGGGATTTGAAGTTGAATTTATCCAGCCCCACGCGTTGAGGGGAAAGACGGGTTTTTATATCGCGCAGCTAAAGCTTAAGGGCGCCCCGGATCCCGGAGGGCTCGGGGCCGAGAGGGGCGGTGAAAAGGCTTCTAAGGAAAAACCCCGGTTTACCCGTTTTGAATTCGAGGGCCGTGAAGTTTTCGCTCTCTCGGGCGTTCATTCGGATCCGGCGCTTTTAGGACTCCTAAACGAGAAGATACGGCCCGAAATTTCAAACCCCGGAGAGTGGCTCTTTCTGGTCGAATCCGGAGACAATCCCGTGGTGGCCGACCCGGAAGTGATCGCGATCCAGAAACTGGCGGCCGAGCGCAATATTCCCATCCGCAATCCCGTGATTGAGACGATCTCTCCGCCCGTGGTCGAACGCGTCGCGGCAAAACATCCCGAAATCGAGCCCGAAGCTATTTTTGCCCTTTGGATTTTCCGACAGGTCGGAGCGGCCATGGCGCGGGGAGAATTCGCGAATGTCAGGGAGGGGATTCAAAAGGCGGTTGAGATCTACAGCCGCATGTGGCCTTCGATCTCCCCGGCGTTTCTCATGAACGGCATCATGGCCATTGCGAACCTGCGTTTTGGCCCTCCGGAATCCGAAGCATTCCGGAGAAAAATGACGGAGGTTGCAGGATGGCTCGAAGAGACATCCAATCATTTAAGCCTTCAGGCGCTTCGGCTGCTGATCCGCCGCTATCCGGATCGCGGAAAAATAGTTTTCTATTCCGGGGCGGGACACCGCGGGATTTTTGACGCCCGGGTTCCGGCGGGAGAGGGAATTCCGGAGCAAACGCTTATTCGGATCCTGGAAGAGCAGAGCGCCGCGTTTTTGAGAACCTCTAGGGAGTCTCCCGGCAGAAAGCAGGCCCCGGCGGCCCCCGAGCCCTCAAAAAAACAGCCGCTTCCGGTTGAAGCTGAAGATATTGCGAAGTGGACGGCCTATTGGGCGGAGGACTTTTTAGACACGACCTTCGGGGATCCCGCAGCCCAAGACGCCGCGACTTATTTCTTCGTGGAGTTTCTCCTGAAAAACGTAAAGCAGAATCCGGGAACCAAGTTTCTGGATATCGGAACCGGCCGTTTTTTTGTTCCGAATGTAGCCGGAGAAGTTTTTAGTCAGCGCGGTGTTCTGGGACAGGCCGAAATCCACGGCATTGACCCGGCAAGGGTGGACCCCAAATATTACCCCGATTTTCCGGGTTTTCATTTCCACCAAATGAGCGCCGAAGAGCTGGCGGAAAATTTTAAGCCCGGCGAGTTTCAGGCCGCCACGTCATCCTTTGGCTTGGATTATTCGGATTGGGACAGGTCGCTCGCGGCCTTAAACAGGGTCCTTGAGTTAAACGGGCAGGTGGCGGCATTGATTCATCATCAGGATTCGGCTTTTACCGACGCGAGCCGCGCGGAACTTCCGCAGGACCGGCTTTTGGCCGAGTCAAAACTCTTGGAGTCGGGCGCGGCCTATCTGGAGAATCCGCTGCCGCGAACCGAACAGGCATTCCGCCAGGCCTACGAAAGGCTCGCGGGGGATCTTGAAAAACGCCAGAGGGAAGGGCAGAACGTAGAGAGCCTTTCCGATGATTTGGATATGGCTTATGAGACCTTTAAGCTGATGAGTCTAAACCCACCGCCGGATGTGCGTCAGAAGATGCTGGATCTTT
Organism: Candidatus Omnitrophota bacterium; assembly: GCA_023246995.1. Classification (GTDB taxonomy): domain Bacteria; phylum Omnitrophota; class Omnitrophia; order Omnitrophales; family Aquincolibacteriaceae; genus JAHFHI01. The sequence goes on along the minus strand of JAHFHI010000034.1, from coordinate 556 downwards.
TCCGGACCCGTATCCGGGTGCTGCCCTCTAAACTCCGGATGACGGAGCTGCAGGTTCAAAACGCCGTCTTTGGGCATGGGGACGAAAGCGAAATCCGGAAACTTTTTGAAGACCGCGGATTTCGAGTCGATCAGCTGCGGCTGTTTATCGATGGCCAGGGACATTTGCTCGGATGGCGGCTCGAGGCCGTCAAAGTGCGGGAAGCCGGAGCCGCCGTAAAACCCGCCGCGTGGCCGCTCGCGGCTTCAGTGATGGGCGAGCTTTCGACACGGAACATCAAAACCGTCAAAGTCGAAGGCTACGCGGAAAGCTTTACGCCCGCACAATTCGAGCAAACCATCCTGCCGCAGCTTTTAAAAATCATGGAGCCGCCCTTTAACCTGACCTTCAGGGTCTCCCTTCAAGGCGAAGGCGTAGTTTTTGTTTCCTCCGAAAAGTCTCAAGCGGGACCGGCTGCGGCAAAAACCGAAGAAAAAGGCCCGGGCGAATCGGCCCCGCGAAACGTGATTTCAGGGGATGAAAACAGCTATCCGGCCGATCCCGGGTTGATTTTACG
>JAHFHI010000033.1:6447-8770 GCA_023246995.1 Candidatus Omnitrophota bacterium | reverse complement strand
GGGGACGGCCGAGTTTTGGAATAGCGACCCCAGCTCGGGGTGGAACTACGAAGCCTTGTCGGGGAAGATCAATTTGGGAATCGATCAGAATCATGCTCACGTGCAGCCGAGCGGTGCTTATCATTATCACGGGATTCCGGCCGGTTTGCTGAACAAGAAGAATTCAAAAGCGCCCGCGCTGATCGGCTACGCGGCTGACGGTTTTCCGATCTATTTTTCACGCGGCGCGAAATCAAGCTATCAGCTCAAAAAGGGCACTCGTCCCTCGGGTCCCCGCGGCTCTTACGACGGAAGCTTTGTTCAGGATTATGAATATGCCGCAGGTTCGGGAAATCTGGATGAATGTAACGGAAGTACCGGCGCTACGCCCGAATACCCCGCCGGGATCTATCACTATTGTCTGACGGAAACCTTTCCATTTGTGCCGCGCTGTTTGAAGGGCGCGCCGGATGCGAGCTTCCGAAAAACCCAGCCCCACGGTGGGGGGGCCGAAGGAGGGAGGAGCCCCATGCGGGGGACAACAGGCGCTCCGCCGCCTCCGGGCAGGCCCCCTCATGAAGCCATGAGCGCGTGCTCCGGAAAAAATGAAGGAGCGTCTTGCGGTTTCCAAAGCCCGCACGGCGTTTTAGCTGGAATCTGCCGGGTTGTTCCCAGCGGAGAAAAGGCATGTGTGCCTTCAGGACACCCCCGCGCATAAATAATACAGACTCGCGCGGGGTGTTGAATTTTTAGAAATCCGGGTTGTTCTAAGCCCCCGGGATGATTTGTTTCCATTTATCTGTATCTATCCGGGGCTTGATCTGCTAAGCTTAGATTGGTCGGTTGTGTTGCTCCTTTTTGAATAGACCCTGCGCCAGAAGGAAGCACTTAGGGTAGAAATTGTCATGGGATCGCTCCCTGAAGCTCCTCGTATATCCCGGCCCATCAGGCGGTTTTGTCCTTTATTTTTTTTGATGGTTAGGCCTTAAAGGTTTTTTTATCCGGAGTTCTTAAAATTTTATGATTAAAAAAGCGGGCTTTATGGCCCTTGGGATGTTCCTGGCGTGTATTGGGTTTCCCGGCTCCGGCTTTTCGGAAACCGCGGATTCCGGATTTTACGCGGGGCCTTTGTCCGTTACGGCAGAGACCGTCGTTGAAGTCAAAACGAAGAAAATTGTCCTGGCCAAGCCCGCTCGGCAAGCCCCAGGGAAGACGCGAGAAGCGGGGTTTGAAAATACGGACGAAGAAACCGCAATCAACAAGGATTGAGGTGCGTTAGTGCCCAAAGAAGACGCGATTGAAATGACGGGAACCGTCTATGAAGTGCTGCCCAATTCTCAATACCGGGTTGAGCTTGAAAATGGCCATAAACTCCTTGCCTACGCAGCCGGAAAGCTGAAGTTCCGCCATATCCGGATTATCAAGGGGGATTCCGTGCTGGTCCATATATCCCCCTATGATTTGAACCGGGGACGCCTGGTTTGGAGAAATAAGTAATCACCGCAAGCGCAGGATGGTCGTTTTTGAAAAGTGTCAGCTTTTATTCCCCCCCAATCCCCCCTTTCTATCCTCCGAAATCACAACTCGTTTAATCCAGTCCCGTCTGGGAAATCCTTGGGAGAATGCGTTGAAAGGCGCCCGGGGATCAGGTATGCTTCCTAAATAGGAGCCCGGGTTTCAGAGCGAAAACCGCTCATCTGAAAGCCTCCTTCGCTAGAGAGGGACGGCTTCTTTGAAAAAAGCCGGGCTCCACGCTTTTTAAATAAAAAGTGAGAGCCATTTGAAGGAACCCGGACTCCAGGGTATTGAAATCCTAGGAAAGCTTAAGCCCGAGTATCTCGAGATACTCAACCCCGATGCCCTTGAATTCATCGCAGCGCTTGCCCGAAAATTCGAGCCCATCCGAAGCGAACTTCTAAAAAAACGTCAACTTCGACAGCAGGAAATCGACGCCGGCAAAATGCCGGATTTCCTTCCCGAAACCAGGGCTGTGCGCGAATCCGAATGGCGGGTGGCGCCCATGGCGCGGGATCTCATGGACCGGAAAGTCGAGATCACCGGTCCGGTCGAACGCAAGATGATGATCAACGCTTTGAATTCCGCGGCCCAGGTTTTTATGGCGGATTTTGAAGATTCGAATTCTCCGACCTGGGACAATAATCTTCAGGGCCAAATCAACCTGCGCGATGCCGCGGAAGGGACCATTGCTTACACGAGCGCGGAGGGAAAGCGCTATAGCCTGCAGCCGAAAGTGGCCACGCTCATGGTCCGGCCCCGCGGGTGGCATCTTGACGAAAAGCATTTCCGGGTGGACGGCAAAGCCATTTCAGCCTCGCTTTTTGAT
>JAHFHI010000033.1:0-6437 GCA_023246995.1 Candidatus Omnitrophota bacterium | reverse complement strand
GAAGGGGAGCGGCCCATATTTTTACCTGCCCAAGCTCGAAAGCCATCTGGAAGCCCGGCTCTGGAGCGACGTTTTCAATGAAGCCCAGGACAGGCTCGCCATTCCCCGGGGCACGATCCGGGCTACGGTGCTGATCGAAACTATTTTAGCGGCCTTTGAAATGGACGAAATCCTTTATGAGCTGCGGGAGCATTCCGCGGGGCTTAACTGCGGACGATGGGATTACATCTTCAGTTTTATTAAAAAATTCCGGCAGAAGCCCGAATTCCTTCTTCCCGACCGAGCGCTTGTCACCATGGATAAGGCGTTTCTCAAGGCCTATGTGGATTTACTGATTCAAACCTGTCACCGCCGCGGCGCCCATGCCATGGGCGGGATGGCCGCGCAGATCCCGATCAAATCCGACTCCGGGGCCAATGAAAAGGCTTTTGACAAAGTGCGCCAGGATAAGTTAAGAGAAGTCCGTGCCGGGCATGACGGCACCTGGGTGGCGCATCCCGGGCTTATCACAACCGCTCTTGATATTTTTCAGCAAAACATGTCGGGATCCAACCAGCTTGATAAAAAACGCGAAGACGTCCGTGTTTCCGCCCAGGATCTTTTATGCGTGCCCGAAGGGGCGGTGAGCGAGCAGGGGCTTCGGCTCAATATCAATGTTGGCATTCTTTATCTTGAATCCTGGCTGCGGGGAATCGGATGCGTGCCTCTTTATCATCTTATGGAAGATGCGGCCACGGCCGAAATTTCAAGGACCCAGGTCTGGCAGTGGATCCGGCATCAGGCCAAACTTCCGGACGGCCGGCTGGTGAGCCCGGAGCTTGCAAGCGAAATGATCGACCAGGAACTTGAGAAAATTCGCCAAATGACGGGTCCTGAAGTTTTTGAGAAGGGGAAATTCATGCTGGCCGCATCCCTTTTTGAAGACATGAGCCTGCGCGCTGATTTGCCCGACTTTTTAACCTTGATCGCGTATGATCACTTGGATTAGAACAGCTTCCATAAAAGAGGTGCAGCCATGAAACAGCCCGAGCGGATGCTTGATAAAAAAAACTATGAAAAAAATTTGCTCGGGGAGTGGAAACGTTCCCCGCGCTGGCGTGGAGTCCAAAGGCCTTATGGCCCCGGGGATGTCTATGCGCTGCGGGGCACCCTGCACCGGGAGTATTCCCTCGCGCGCCGGGGTGCAGTGCTTCTCTGGAAGCTTTTGAATCATGAAAAGTATGTGCATGTCTTAAGCGCCGTCACCGGCGCGCAGGCCATCCAGCAGGTGCGGGCCGGACTCAAGGCTATCTATGTGAGCGGCTGGCAGGTCGCCGCGGATATGAATAATTCGCTTCGCATGTATCCGGACCAGAGCCTTTATCCGTCGGATAGCGTTCCTTATCTGATCAAGCGTATCAATAACTCCCTGATCCGGGCCGACCAGATTCACCACTTAAAAGACGACCATTCGATCGACTGGATGGTTCCCCTGATTGCCGATGCCGAGGCCGGCTTCGGCGGAGCGCTCCACTCCTTTGAAATCATGAAAATGATGGTCGAAGAAGGGGCGGCGGGAGTGCACTTCGAAGACCAGCTCGCCTCGGTGAAAAAATGCGGGCACTTGGGTGGCAAGGTCCTGATTCCGACCCAGGAATTTATCACTAAGCTTGTGGCCGCACGCCTTGCCGCGGATGTCTGCCATGTGGATACGATTTTGATCGCAAGAACCGACGCGCTTAGCGCCTCGCTTCTGACAAGCGACGTGGACCCTTACGACCGGCCTTTTATGCGGGGCGGGCGCACGCATGAGGGCTTTTATGAGGTCCAGGCCGGGCTAGGGCAGGCGATCAGCCGCGCCCTGGCTTACGCGCCTTACGCGGACCTTCTCTGGTTTGAAACCTCAAAGCCGGATCTCGGCCAGGCCCGGGAGTTTTCCAGTGAAATCCACCGTAAGTTTCCGGGCAAGCTTTTGGCTTATAACTGCTCGCCCTCGTTTAACTGGAAGGCCCATCTTGACTGGAGAACTATCGGAAAGTTTCAGGAAAAGCTGGGGGTCATGGGTTTCAAGTTTCAGTTTGTGACGCTTTCGGGATTCCACGCGCTCAATCACAGCATGTTCAAGCTCGCCAAGGGTTATGTGAAGCGCGGCATGGCCGCTTACGCCGAGCTTCAGGAAGAAGAGTTTGCCGCGCAAAAGGACGGTTACGAAGCCGTCCGGCATCAGGAGTTTGTCGGCACCGGTTACTTCGACCGTGTCGCCGAGATCTCCACCGACGGCCTTAGCTCGACGCTCGGAATGAAAGCCTCGACCGAGCAGGAACAATTTCACCACGGGCCGCCCCCTAAAGCGCGGGCCCGGTCGCGCCGAAAATCCAAGAGTTGATAATCCGCATCTTCTTAAGAAATTCCGGGTTGCATTTTTTTTCTAAATTTGGATAATGCTGTCTGAATTTAATGTTTCTTCTTTATTCTAAAAAATGCGAGTATGCGATCCGGGTGCTTGCCGGAGCCCTGCGCAGGGGAAATGAGCAGGGGTTTCAGGCCGCCGAGGTCTGCCGCCGCGTGAGGGTTCCTGAACCTTACGCGCGCAAGGGCCTTCGCAGTCTTGCCCTGAAAGGCATCCTGAAGCCTATGCGCGGCCGAAGCGGCGGTTACAGTTTTGCCCGTCCGGCCGGAAGCATTTCGATTCTCGAAATCGTCACGGCGGTCGACGGAACGGATAGTTTTGAACGCTGTGTCATGGGTTTTGCCGAGTGCGGAGCGCAAAAGCCATGCCCCCTTCATCATGTGTGGAAGAAAGTGAAGCATCGTTATCTCAAGGAACTAGGCCGCAAGACGCTCTCGGATCTTAAGACTTTGGGACTCCGGGGATTTGAAACATTATCGGCGCATCCCAAAAAGAAACGCGGGAGAATTGACCATTGAGCGCACATTCTCATCTGCCCGGAACATCGCCGAGCCATCCGGAACGGCGTTCTTTTTTTAAAAAGTTCGCGGGGATTTTTATGGCCCTGGGCCTTTTTTCAAGCTATGGGACCTTCGCGTCCTTTCTGGCCCGGTTTTTATATCCTTCCAGACCCTCAAAAAAAGAGTGGCTTTTTCTTGCCGATCTTTCCCGGATGAAAGAAGGAGAGTCTCTTTCGTATGTGGCTCCGAGCGGCGAAAAAAATCGCCGTGGCAAGACGGGGCTCTTCCGGCACGGCCTCGGACTTTATCGCGCTTTCAAGCACTTGCCCGCATCTGGGCTGTCAGGTGCATTGGGAGGCAAGCCACAGCCGTTTTTTCTGCCCATGCCACAACGGCGCGTTTAACCCGGAAGGCAAAGCCATTGCCGGCCCACCCGCCGAAGCCGGGCAAAGCCTGTCGGCTTATCCGCTCAAGATTGAGGGCGGCGTGCTCTTCATCGAAGCGCCTCTTGAAAGGCTTGATAACCAGGGCCGGAGCCTCGCGCCTCCGGAAATGCCTTATGCCGGAATCAAAAGCGGCCGTTTCCTGCAGGGGGGGCGTTAAGCCATGCCCTTTTTTTCTTTGAAAGCCTGGGTTCAGGAGCGCCTTCCGGTTTCAGGCGAGCAGCTTCGGGAGCTTACCAACGAACCGGTGCCCAATCACATGAAGCGCTGGTGGTTCTGCCTTGGCGGAACCCCGGCTTATCTTTTTCTGGTTCAAATCGCGACCGGCATCATGCTCGCCATGTATTACCAGCCCGCGCCCGAAACCGCTTATGAATCCGTGCGCTACATCACCGAGGAACTTACTTTCGGCTGGTACGTGCGCGGCATTCACAAGTGGGCGGCCACGCTCATGATCGCGGCCGTTATTTTGCATCAGATGCGCGTTTATTTTACCGGGGCCTACCGCAAGCCGCGCGAAATCAACTGGATGGTCGGGATGTGCCTTTTGATCGCGACCCTGCTGACCGGGTTTACGGGCTACAGCCTTGTCTACGAGCAGTTGAGTTTCTGGGGGGCCACGGTCGGCGCGAATATTTCCGAAAGCGTCCCGGTGATCGGTGTTTTCCTAAAAAAAATCATGCTGGCCGGAGACACTTATAACGAACATACGCTTCCCCGGTTTTTTGTGCTTCACGCGGCGGTTTTGCCCGTGATCCTGGTGCTGCTTGTGGCCGTGCATATCGCGATTATCCGGGTGCAGGGCGTGAGTGAGCTTAAATTCGAAGATGAACCCCCAAAAGGCCCGGAACATTTTAATTTTTTTCCGGATCACTTGATGACCGAGCTCGCCCTCGGCCTTGTGCTGATGATTATTTTAAGCGCGCTGGCAACGATCCTTCCGGTGGAGATGGGGCCCAAGGCCGATCCCCTTGTCACTCCCGAAGTGATCAAGCCCGAATGGTTTTTTTACGTGATGTTCCGGTGGCTCAAACTTTTTTCCAGGACCGCGGCGATCTTAAGCACCGGGTTTATCGTTTTCACCATGTTCGCATGGCCCTTTATCGATGATTGGCTCCGGCGTAAGACCCGGATCCCGGAAATCAGCGTCTGGATCGGGATTTTGGGTGTTTTTCTCATGACCGGGCTGACCGTTTGGGAAGCCGTGGTGGCGCATTAGAGTTTTTTTGGATTTTTTCACAGGCTGTTTTTTAAGACCGGTTAAGCGAGGATTATTATGACATTAAAGACAAAGCAGTTCATCATCGGGTGCCTGGGTTTTTTGTTTTTGGGGTCGTTGATTTTTGTCCAGTGGCGGGAGGTCCTGCGCAGGCAGGAGGAAACCGGGACCGCCAAGCCGCATATCGCGGTGGCGGAGAGCTCCAAGGCCTGCGTGGAATGCCACAAACAGCAGACCCCGGGCATTGTGGACCACTGGCTCGGGAGCACGCATGCCCGTAAAGGAGTTGCCTGCTTTGAGTGCCATGAGGCGAAGGCGGGCGATGCGGACGCATTCAACCATTACGGGGCGACCATTGCTACGGTCGTGACCCCTATGGACTGCGCGCGCTGTCACACGCAAGTGGACCGAGAATTTGAGAGCAGTCATCATGCCAAGGCCGGAAACATTCTGGCCTCCTTGGATAATTTTTTGGCCGAGACCATCGAAGGAGCCCGTGAACCTTTTAACCCGCATTCCCCGACACCCGGGAAAAACGTGGATATCGTAAACGGCATGGCAAGCGTGTCCTCGGGCTGCAAACAATGCCACGGCAGCAAAGTCGGGCTTGAGTCCACCGACGGCGGGGTCATTACGGTCGATGATCTCAAGCCGGACGCGGAAGGCAAGCCTACGAATCAGGAAGCGGTTCAAAAGATTAAAAAGAATGAAAATGGAAAACCGTTTCTTCATCCCGCCACATGGCCGAATACCGGGATCGGACGCATCAATCTTGACGGGTCACTCGGGTCCTGCTCGGCCTGTCATTCGCGCCATGATTTTTCTCCCCGGCGTGCCCGCCAGCCGGAAAGCTGCGGCAAATGCCATCTGGGCCCGGATCATCCTCAAAAGGAAGTTTATGAAGAGTCCAAGCACGGGATCGCTTTCAGGGATCTTCAGGCGCATATGAATTTAAACGCCGATTCCTGGGTGCTGGGGAAAGATTATTCGCACGCGCCGACCTGCGCGACCTGCCATATGTCGGGTAATTTAAGAAACGGCGGCAGAATTACCCATGACCCCGGGGAGCGCATATCCTGGACCAACCGGCCGCCGGTCAGCCTTTGGATGGACACGGATAAGGACCACAATATCGTGACCGAAGCCGATCCGGCCAAGCGCGCGGCGCTTGTCGCCGACAGCGGGGAAGCCAAGCGCGGCCGCATGAAGGAAGTTTGCAGCCACTGCCATACCCCGGATTATGTCAACGCGTTTTATAAACAATACGATGATCTGGTGGTGCTTTTTAATGAAAAATTCGCCAAGCCCGGGCAGATCATCATGAAAACGCTTCTTGATAACGGGCTTCTGACCAAGACCCAGTTTGATGAGGAAATCGAGTGGACCTGGTATTTCCTCTGGCATCATGAAGGCCGCCGGGCCAGGCATGGCGCTTCCATGATGGCGCCGGATTACACGCACTGGCATGGGATGTTTGAAGTGGCCGACCGGTTTTATATGCACTTCATCCCGCAGGCCTATGAAATCGCCAAGCATGCCGGCGAATCAGGCAAGCCCGAGCAGGGGAACCTTGCCGCCAAAGTGATCGACGAGATACTCGCCCGGCCGGAGCACAGCTGGTTTAAGCTCGGGGCCGAGGACCAGACCGAACTGATCCGCAAGCAGATGGAGCTGCGTTACGGTCAAAGCGGAAAAACCTGATAGCCTCGAAGACTTATAGGTTCCGGGGGGAAGTGCTTTTTCGCGGGTTTTATGTTCCTGAATTTCGCCGTTTTTGAGAGATGGAATTTTTTAGAACGCGACTTAAGGTTTCGAGTCCGGCCAATTTCCCTTTTCCCCTGCGGGGGAGAAGGGGAAAAGTGGCAAACTCAAAATAAAGTTCACTG
>JAHFHI010000286.1 GCA_023246995.1 Candidatus Omnitrophota bacterium | reverse complement strand
CGCGCCAGTTCGGAAAGAGCGGGCTCTTCTTCGCCCGCCTCAAGCAAAGCCGCGCTCCCCCAAAAAATGCCGCAAAGGGCCAGAAAAAAAACCGTTCGGCCACATCCGGCCGTTTTTTTTAAGAGGCCTGCCGGAAAGATGGCCAAAAAAAATCCAAGAGGCATTAGCGGATTTCCTGGGGATCGGTGATCTGGCGCTCACGATTACGCTGCTCTTCCTGCCTTTGGATTTCCCGAAGCTCTCCGATCGCCTCCTCCGGATCGGCCTCTTCGGCCAGCCCGAGGCGCTCGTCAGCGGAAAGATCCCTGTCCCCGGCCGGCCTATGCGCGCAGGCGCTTAACCCCAAAGAAAAAAGCATGGCCACAAACCAAAAAACTCTCATCTCCAAACACCCTCCGATTAAAATCCGCGTCGAGGAAGGCTCTCTCGAGCATTTACAACTTGAGCCCGGCGCTTTTTTAAAATATCCTTCGCCCCCTTTGGGGGAGAGGGGAAAACGTGAAACTCACGATCTAAGTTTACGGCAAACCCTAACCTCGTATTCAGAAATGTTTTCCCACTGACTGCGGAGTCCCTTTGTTTCTGCTGTAACCGAAATTCCGGAAACCGCCCTCTCCCGCGAGCAAAGGCAGGGTGCGGCGCACAGTGAAGCTCCCCCTCCTCGTCTTCTTCCCTTGGGGGAGAAGACGTCTTGCCTGTAAACATACGAAACTCGAGTTATAATTGAAGCATGAGGAAAGTTCTTTTTAGCTTATTCCTCGGCGTGGCCCTGCTGGTTGCGGGCTGGGCCGGGGCTGATCCGGCCGAAACCGAAAACACGGTTTGGCTCGGATCCGCTAAAGTCGAAATCACACCGCCTGCAGTCACTCCCCTCGCGGGATTCGGCAAGCGCCGGGGAAAACCATCGGCCGGCGTGCACGATCCACTCTATGCCAGGGCACTCGCCTTGACCCGGGGTGAAAAAAAGATTGTCTTTGTCTCGGTTGATCTAGTGCTGATTGACGAGAAATTACGCGACGCAGTCCTGAAAAAAATCCGGCGAACTTCTCCGCTGGAAAATGACTCCCTTGTTCTTTTTGCCACGCATACTCATTCCGGCGCCGGGGCCACCGGCGGCCGTTTCTGGGAACGTTTCATTATGGGAAAATTTCGGCGGCCTGTTTTTGAAAAAATAACGTCCGGAATCGCCCAAGCCGCCCTTGAGGCCCTGACAAAAAAAATCCCGGTTGAAGCCGAGCACGCGCAAATGCCGATCGAGGAGTGGATCGAAAACCGGATGGACGAAAAACTTCCCGGCGCTCACAGGCTTCGCGTGCTGCGCTTCCGAAGCCTTGAAGATAAAAAAATTTCCGGGCAACTTGTTTTTATGGCCGCGCACCCGACCATGCTTCCGGCTTCAAACTATGCGTTTTCGGCGGATTTTCCGGGAGTCCTCACCGGCGAACTTGAAGCCGGAAAGGACGGCGCCGTCGCGCTCTTTGCCAACGGCGCGTCAGCGGATCTGCGGCCCCGGCTTGGTGATTCCGGAACCGAGGACCGGTTCAAAAACATGGAAACTTACGGAAAACTCATGGCCGGTAAAATCGCCGCGGCGCATTTTGAGCCCCTTGACCTCTCCGGGCCTTGGGAAACCCGGATCGAGCGCGTGAAACTTCCACGGGTTAAAATCAGAGCCGGATTTCTTAAAATCCCGTCGCTCGTCGGCGGCCGCTTCTTCCCGGGAAGCACGTGGTTTCAGGCCCTGCGTTTAGGAAATACCCTGATCCTGGCCCTCCCCGCCGAGATCGCCTCGGAAACGGGTTCGGATATCCAGGATCTGGCCCGGGCCCATGCTTTCAATCCTTTTTTGATCGGCTATGCCAACGATTACATCGCCTACGTGATTCCCCGCCGTTATTACAAGGACAAAAGCCAGTATGAATCCCAAGCCAGTTTTTACGGCCCCAAGATGGACTGGTTTTTACAGGAAAAATCTTTAGGCCTGATCCGCGCGATTGAAAAAGAGGCCCCTCCCGCGACTGAAAAACCCGGACAGCTCTCCTATCAAGACGGACTTGCGGTGCTTAAACTCGAAGGGGACGCCTATCAAGTGGGCTTTCACGAAGGCCGGCTTCTTAAAAATGAAATCCGAGCCGGGATCGATTCCATTTTTCGCTATTTCAAGCGCGAACTTCCGGTCCCGGTTTTAAACACGCTTCTCATCCATTTTTCACTCGACCGGGCATGGCGCAAAATGGAACCCTATGTTTCCTATGAGGAGTATCTGCAGATGAAGGGAATCTCGGAAGGCGCGGGCATCTCTTTTAAAAAAATCCGCAGGCTTCATGCCATGCCGGAGGTTTATCCGACCTGGTGCACGAACGGCGCCTACTGGGGCAAGGCCACGCAAGGCGGCCGGCTTGTGGCCATCCGAAACCTTGACTGGAACCGCAAGATCAAAGTCCACGAACGGGCCGCGGTCAAATGGATCGAAACCCCGGGCCGCCGGGCCTATGCCAATATCGGTTATTACGGTTTCACGGGCGTGCTCTCGGGCCTCAATGAAAACGGCGTCTCGGTCGGGCAAATCGGCGCGGTCTCCAAAGATGAAACCATGAAGGGCGTGCCCATGCCCTTTTTACTGAAGCGCGTCTTGAGCCGTGCCGGGAATCTTGAAGAAGCCGGAGCCCTGCTCATGAACTTAAAGCGTACCCGCGGCTACAACTATTTGATCACGGACGCGGCAAACCAGACAGCGCGTATTTTT
>JAHFHI010000285.1 GCA_023246995.1 Candidatus Omnitrophota bacterium | reverse complement strand
AATGCCGAGTTTTACGGCGACAGCGTGGAACTCACCGGAAATTACCGCCACGGATGGAAATATATCCCCCACTTCGTCCATTCGCCCTTTTATTGCTACGCCTATGCCTTTGCGCAGCTTTTCGTGCTGACGCTTTATCAGAAATACAAGGAAGAGCGGCAGAGCTTTGTGCCCAAGTACCTGGAAATGCTTTCCTGGGGCGGGTCCAAAAAACCCGAACAGCTCGCGGCGATTGCCGGCCTCGACACCCGGGAACCGGGTTTCTGGAAAAAAGGCTTGGGACTCCTGGAAAATCTGGTAAGCGAAGCTGAAAGCCTTGCGGCCCAGCTTTAATTCTGGGATTTAAAACCCGCCTTCTGGAAACTCGCCTGCATCTTCTGGGCAAGGGCGGCAATTTCCGGATCAGCCTTTAAAACCTCCATTTTGGGGTGGTTCAGCATCGCCCCGGCATCCTGACGCTTCATGAGTTCCTGAATTTCGGGATCGCCAAAGAGCTCCTGAACTTTAGGATGTCCGATAAAGGCCTTAAAATGGTCGTCTTGTAAAAGAGACTGCATACGCTGAAACTGGTCCATCATTCCCTTCATCCGGTCAAACATGATCTTCCGTCCTTTGCGCTTAAGAAGTGAGGATACCGTTTAAAACCCGTTTCTTCTGCTTGCGCTCCTCGCGGGCGCGCGCCGCCAAATCAAAACCGTGCGTAAAACCGGCGCGGGCTTGGGGTGAAAGATTGTCTTGAAGCTCGCGGATTTTATCCTCGGCAAGGGCCAAGGCCCATCCGATCCGGAGCTCTTCGCGGGTAGCCTCCTCGATTTTTCCGGAAACCCGCATCACCGAAGCAAGCCGGTTGAATTCAAGAAGAGCCGCGGCGCACGCTTCAAGCTCATTCTCGGCCTCCGCAAATTCCTTTTTCTTAAATCCCCGCTCAAAACTTTTAAGGGAACCAAGCGTCCGGTCGGCCAAGGCCGTGGCCTCTGAAACCGCCGGGTCCGCTGCCTCCAGAGTCTGAAGCGGCAAAGCCGGAAGCAAAAAGAGCGCGGCGATCACGACAAAAAAAATGCGGGTTTGAAATAACTTTTTGGTTTTCATTAATTAGCCCCCCATGTCGACCATCCCGACCCCCGCGTCCCCGTATTCGTATTCATCGGGATGTTCTTTGGCGTACTCGGCCTCGAAAAGGCCGAAGCGCTCGCGCCAGAGATCATTCTCGGCCCGCCAGCACGCGTCCAGAGCTTCGCTGATGCGTGCCAGTGTAAAAACTTTCTTGTCCGTTTCAAAAGCCTTACCGTATTGCGTGCAGGCTTCGCGGTAGAGCTGAAGACGCTTCTCATACGCCACCTTACGAGCCTTCATGCCGGCGGCGCGGCCATAAAGACCTTCGGCCTTAACCGCGTAAAAACGCGCGATCCAACTGCGTTTCGAACATCCCGCCGAGGCCATCAAAATGAAAAATAGTAAAACTCCTAGACGCATGATCTGATCCCAATTCTTCAAAGTAGCAAAAAAACGGGTCTGTCTCCAGAAGAAAAAATTTCCGGCAGGATCCCCGTTTGCAATCAGGATTTCCTGCAAAGCTTTTTGCCGAGCACATGATCTAAAGACACCGGCCCGGGGCCTTCCACGGCCAGCCAGAAAAACATCACCAGGTAGAGGTATTCAATAAACCCAAAAAGGGCTGAAACGCCGGTGAGCTCCTTGATCTTTGCCGTAAGGATCGCAACCACCATCGTGATCCCGAGCGGCACCGCCGCCAGCCGGGTCATAAGACCGGCTAGAATCAACGAGCCTCCGATCAGCTCAACCCATGAAACAAAGGGGGCTTGCAGTTCCGGGTACGGAATCCCGATCGAGCCGAAAAACTGCACGATAGCATCCAAGTTATGGATTTTACCCCACCCGGTTTCCACAAAAACATAGCCGAGTGTTACTCGGGCAATAAGCGGCGGAAGCCACCGCAGGCGCTCCGAGACCGAAAGTATTTTATTCCAGATTTCACAGTTCATGCGGCCTCCTTTTAAGCCGGGTCATCCGCAAAGGCGATCCGGCTCGGTTAAACTCAAGAAACGGTTTTTATTATGATCGAGATGCGGGGATGATTGCAAGGCCGGAAATTAGGCGGATTGCTCGACGAGCTTTTTAAGTTCGCTACTACTTCAAATTCACCCCGTTCTTTGGAGATGAGCCAATTATTCGGGGTGGCAGGATTTGAACCTGCGACATCTTGCTCCCAAAGCAAGCGCTCTAGCCAGGCTGAGCTACACCCCGATGAAATAAAGTTTAATACTGGAACTTGAGTTTGGCACTTTTTCCCCTCCACCCTCTGGGGAGAGGGCTTAGGGTGAGGGGGGGATTAAACTTCACCTCCGTATCCTGACCTTCTCCCCCAAGGGGGAAAAGAATATTTTAAAAAACGGCCAAACTCGAGATCGTAAAAATGAAGGCGAAGCCACGGCGAAAAAAGTTCCCCTATAAAAAGGCCTAGGGCATTTTACATTTTTCGCTTTTGATTTTAAATTGTTTTAAAAGATGGAGCGTTCTTTATAAATGCTGACGATTAAGCCGAGCGTGACGGCCGTGGCAATGAGAGACGACCCGCCGTAACTGACGAGAGGAAGGGTAATTCCGGTGATCGGCATGAGGCCGAAACTCATGCCGATATTGATAAAAACCTGCGCAAAGAGCATCGAAATGATTCCGCCGATCAGCAGCTTGGCCTTAATATCCGTCGTGTTGTCCATGACTTGAAAGGCGGCCCGGAA
>JAHFHI010000032.1 GCA_023246995.1 Candidatus Omnitrophota bacterium | reverse complement strand
TGATCGGCTGGGTCATGACCCGGGTGATCCTTTCCATTTTGTTTTACGGCGCTCTGACCCCGATCGGCCTTATCGCGCGGCTCTCCGGGAAAAAGTTTTTGAACCTCTCATGGCGTACCGGCGAGCCGAGTTATTGGGTCCCTCGGACTGACGAGACCCCGGTCAAGGAAAAGGCCGAGCGGCAGTTTTAATCTCACCAAAGTAACAGAGGAGATCTTAGTCCATGGGGAAAATGGCGATTTTAAAAGAATTCTGGGGATTTCTTAAAGTCCGTAAAAAATGGTGGATCACGCCGATTGTGATCGTCCTTCTCCTGCTCGGCGCCCTTATTGTTTTGACCGAAAGCTCCGCCGTGGCGCCTTTTATTTACACGCTTTTCTAACGGACCTGCTCGGTTTTAAAATGCGGTATGCCTATAAGTCTCCGGTCAAGCGGCTGGGCGCGGCGGTCTTTGACGCATTCGGCGCATTGGGGAGGCGGGTTTTTTCTGCTCTCCCTTCCCCGGAGTCTCCGTCGTCAATCCGGAAAATCCTTTTAATCCGCCCGGATCATCTTGGGGATTTGATCCTGACCCGGCCGGCCATGAGCGCGCTTCGCAACGCCTTTCCCGAGGCCCGGATCGATTTGCTCGCGGCCGCCGAATGGCAGGAGCTTTTTGAGGGAATTCCCGAGATCAACCGCGTGATTCCTTTTAATCATCACTGGTTCAGGCGGAATGCCGGGGGGGCCGCGCAACCAAACCTGGCCCGTTTGTGGCAGGACATGGGGGAGATGGCCAAGCTGCTCCGGGCGGAAAAGTATGATGCGGCGATTGACTTCCGGGGAGACCTTCGCAATATTCTGCTGGCCGCACGCGCGGGTATTGCGTACCGGGCCGGGTACGGGATTACGGGTGGGAGTTTTTTACTTTCCCATACGGGGGACTACTCCTGGGCACGCCATCAGGTGTTCCTGAATATTGACCTTTTGCGGTGTTTCGGGATATCCGTGCCCGAGCCGGAACTTTGTTCTTTTCCGTATTCAAACGAGCGCGCCGAACTCTTCTGGCAGGAACCCGGACGCGAACTGGCGCACCGGCCGCATCCGTGGGTTGTTGTCCATCCCGCTGCCGGGATTCCCTCGAAGGAGTGGCCCATAGAACGCTATGAAGAGGTGATGGCTCTGGCCGCCTCCGCGCAGCCGGTTCAGTTCGTCCTGATCGGAACTCTTGGCGAAAAAGAGAAAAATCCTATAAAATCACCTCCTGGTACCCTGGATTTGAGAGGCCGTACGACCCTCACCGATTTGGGGGTGCTTTTTTCAAAGGCGGACTTGTTTCTTGGGCATGATTCCGGACCGGCCCATTTGGCGGCGGCCCAGGGTCTTGAGCTTCTGCTTCTTTTCAGCGGGACCAATGACTGGCAGGTTTGGCACCCCTGGACAAAGCGCCTTAAGGTCGTGCGCCGTCCGGTGGAGTGTTCGCCCTGCCGGGAGCAAGTATGCCCGCTCCGGCATCACGACTGCATGCGCTTGATCTCGAGCGGGGAAGTTTTATCCGAATTGAACGCGAAGCTCGAAAATATAAGGAAGCGATTGATATCATGAATTACACGATCGGAATCGATACCCGGATGCTTCATAAGACGGGAATCGGGACCTATCTTAAAGGCCTGCTCCGCGGTTTTTCACGCACAACCCCGGAACCGCGCCATTCCCTATGCGCCTTTGGGCAGAAGCTCGCCCCGGAGCATCCTAACGCGCGTCTGCATACCCGCCCTTTTTACGCCTCCATTTACTCGATCGGGGAGCAGATCGAATATCCGTTCCGTCTTAAAAACTGCAGGATCTGGCACGCGCCTCATTATAATGTCCCGCTGGCCACGGGCCGGACAAGACTGGTCGTGACCATTCATGACATTATCCACTGGATTTTCAGGAAGGATTTTTTTTCGCCCCTCCAGGCTTTCTACGCAGGTCGGATGCTTAAGGCGGCGGTTCGGAAAGCCGACCGGATCATTGCCGTTTCCAATAAGACCCGCGACGATCTTTTGGAGCACTTTGACGCCGACCCCGAAAAAGTCCGGGTTATTTACGAAGGGGTCTCGGAGGAATTTCATGAGCTCGCCCCGGAGGCCCCGATTATTTCCTCCGTGCGCAAGAAATACGGAATTCCCGGGCCTTTTTTTCTTTACGTCGGCATGATCAAACCCCACAAGAATGTGCTCGGACTGCTTCGGATGTTTCGGAAACTTAAGAACGAGTGCAAGATTCAGTCGACCCTGGTCCTGGTGGGGCGCAAAGACGCGCGCTATCCGAAAGATTTTCAGGAACTCGCGGGGCTTCAAAGCGGCCGCGACGTGATTCATCTGCCCTTTGTCGAAAAAGGGGAGCTTGTGGCGCTCTATAACGCGGCGCTCGCCCTGGTCCACCCATCCCTTTATGAAGGTTTCGGGCTGACTCTGCTTGAGGCCATGGCCTGCGCCGCGCCGGTGCTGGCCTGCCGCGCCGCGTCAATTCCTGAAATCGCCGGGGAGGCCGCATGCCTTGTCGACCCCTGCGCGGAGCGTGAAATGATGGACGCGCTTGTTCGCCTTGAAAAAGCGCCCGGGCTGCGTGAAGAGTACCGCCGTAAAGGCCGGCAGCAGGCTGCCCGGTTTCGCTGG
This sequence comes from Candidatus Omnitrophota bacterium, assembly GCA_023246995.1. GTDB lineage: Bacteria > Omnitrophota > Omnitrophia > Omnitrophales > Aquincolibacteriaceae > JAHFHI01. Next base: position 6,231 of record JAHFHI010000032.1, on the reverse strand, counting down.
GAGGACACGGCGCGCAAGACGGCGGAAGTCTACGAAGAAGTGCTTGCTTTAGGGCCCTCGGCCTGACTCCTCCCATGAGGCGCATCGCTCTGGTTCATGACTGGCTCATTCATATGCGCGGAGGCGAGAAGGTGCTTGATATTCTCGCCCAGATGTATCCGGACGCGGTTGTTTACACGCTCTTTTGCGACCGCAAGCGCTTAAGCCCGACGTTGCAGCGCATGAAAATAGAAGTTTCGTTCCTTCACTATGTGCCGGGAATTCGGCACTTCTACCGCTGGCTGCTGCCGATACTGCCATGGGTGATCAAGACGATGCCTGTGCGGGACGCGGATTTGGTTATCTCCGTATCTCACTGCGTCGCCAAAGCGGTGCCGGTCCCGCCGGGGGCTTTTCATCTTTGTTACTGCAATGCCCCGATGCGTTACGCCTGGGGGTTTGAAGAAGATTACTTTGACCGGTTTCCGGGGGTTCTGAAATTTTTCATCAAACGCCTGCTCGCCCGGCTGCGGCGCTGGGACGCGGCCGAATGCCGCGGGGTGGATCATTTTATCGGTAATTCCCAAAACATTTCGCGCCGGATCCGGGATTTTTACGGCCGCGATTCCGAGAGCATCTATCCCCCGGTCGATCTGGAATTTTACGCTCCCGCTCTCCAAAATCCTTCCGCACCGGGGGATTTCTATCTTGTGGTGGCCCCGTTTGTCCCTTACAAAAAAACCGACCTTGTGATCGAAGCCTTTAACCGGCTTGAACGCCGGTTGATCGTCGTCGGTTCCGGGCCGCTTGAAAAGCATTACCGCAGTCTGCGGCGGAGCGATAAAATATCGTTCCTGGGCGCCCTTCCCGACACGGAACTCCGGAAGCTTTACCGGGAAGCCCGTGCCCTGATTTATCCCCAGGAGGAAGATTTTGGAATCATTGCGATCGAGGCCCAGGGCTGCGGCGCTCCGGTGATTGCCTACGGCAAAGGCGGCGCGATTGAGACCGTTAAAACCGGAATTTTTTTTGACGCCCAGACGCCGGAAGCTCTTTGCCAGGCGGTCGAACGCTTTGAACAAATGACCTTTGACCGGGCCGCGGCTCCGGGAAAAGTCGCATGCTTTGATACGGCGCGTTTTAAAAGAGAAATCGAGCGGACGGTCGCGCGTGTCCGCTTTGAAGCCCAACAGGCGGTTGGAAATGAACGGGATTAAAAAGAACTCGAGGATCACGACGCTGACCGCGCTCTTTGATGCCGCGGCCCTGGCATTGAGTTTGCTCGCCGCTTATCGGATTCGTTTTAGCACCGGCGTCATCCCGGTGCAGGGGATGGCTCCGGACATAGGCCGGTACCTGCATCTTCTGCTGGTCGTGGTACCTGTCCACCTCGCTTTTTTTCGCGCTGCGGGCCTTTACCGTTCGTCCCGCCAGATACGCCGCATCGAAGAGATTTTTGTGGTCATCAAGGCCGTGACCTATGCCGTGATCCTTCTGACGGCGGCTAGTTTCTTTTACCGGGATTTTTCTTATTCGCGTGTCTACCTTCTCATTCTATGGTTTTTTTCCATTCTTTTCGTCAGCTTCACCCGCTACGCCCTGATTGAATGGGAATACCACCGGAAAGTTCATAAAAAGGAGCTTACCCGGGTTTTGGTGGTGGGGGTCAACAGGAACGCCCGCAGTTTCATCCGCTGGGCCCGAAGCAATCCTCATTACGGGCATGAGATTATCGGCATCCTGTCGCGTGAACCCGGCCTTGTCGGGAAACATCTCGAAGGCGTTGCGATTCTCGGTGCGGCCGATCAGACGGAGTCCTTTATGAGTCATTTGAAACCCGATCAGCTGGTGGTTCTTGAGTCTTCTTTCGGCAGGGAAGCGATCATGGACTTGGTGGTGGCGTGCGAAGACCGTTTGATGGATTTCCGGGTGGCCGCGGATTTTTACGGCCTGATGAGCCGTTCGATTGCCGTCGACAATATCAGCACCGTGCCGCTTCTCGGTTTTAAACCGCTGCCCCTCGATGACTCCTGGAACCGCGCGATCAAAAGGATCTTTGATATCGCGGCCAGCCTTACCCTTCTGGTTTTGAGTGCACCCTTTTGGATGCTTGCCATAGGCCTCATTAAGTGGGATGATAACGGTCCGTTTTTTTACATGCAGGAGCGGGTCGGCCGCGACGGACGGGTTTTTAAACTTTTGAAGTTCCGGACGATGAAGGTGGATGCCGAGAAAGAGACCGGCCCGGTTTGGGCGCGCTCAAACGACAACCGGCGCACCCGTGTCGGACATTTTTTGCGTCGTTGGAACTTGGATGAGCTCCCCCAGATTTTAAATGTGCTCCGGGGCGAGATGAGCCTCGTGGGACCGCGGCCTGAACGGCCGCATTTCGTGCGGCAGTTCCGGGAGAACATCCCGAGGTATATGGCCCGGCACCGGATCAAGTCCGGCATCACCGGATGGGCCCAGGTGCACGGCCTGCGCGGGAACACCTCGATTCGGGAGCGAATCAAGTACGACCTTTACTACATGGAGAATTGGTCCCTTTTTCTGGATTTGGAGATTCTATTTATGACTTTTTTCGCGTACAAAAATGCCTACTGATCAAGCCGCCGGAGGCCAGGCGCCGGTCGCGGTTGTGATCATTGCTAAGAATGAGGAAAAGCGCATCGAAGCCTGCTTGAAAAGCGCGGCCGGGTGGGCGGCAGAAATCGTCGTGGTCGACGATATGAGCACGGACCGGACGCAGGAAATTGTGCGGCGCTACACCTCGAAAATTTTTCAGCGCGCCATGGATATTGAGGGACGCCACCGTAATTTCGCTTACGACCAGGCGACCCAGCCCTGGGTGCTAAGCCTTGATGCCGATGAGCGGGTGACTCCCGAATTGGCGCGCGAGATCCGCGAAGTCACGCTGCGCGATGACCCGTCCGTGACCTGCTACGCGATCCCCATTAAGACTTTTATCGGGGATGAGTGGATTCAGGGGGCGGGGTATTACCCGGCCGCCAAGACCCGGCTTTTTCGTAAAGGCAAATTTCGCTATGAAGAGGCGCGGGTGCATCCGCGCGCGCTTTATGAGGGGGACTGCGGGGTTCTGGAAGGAGACATTCTTCATTATTCGTGCCAGACGCTTGAACAGTGGATTGGAAAGTTTAACCGGGAAACCACGCTCGAGGCCGATAAATGGGTTACTGACGGCCGCAACGTCAAGCTTTCATCCAGTCTTCGGAAAACCTGTGACCGTTTTTTGAAGAATTATTTTCTCAAAAAAGGCTGGAAATACGGGTTTATGGGATTATTGATGTCGGTTTTTCACGGTCTCTACCAGCTTCTGGCTTACGCCAAATACCGGGAAATGAAAAAAGCCCGGCCCGGGGCATGATCCTTTTTCCAGCCGCCCGCGCCTCCGCGCTTTCGTGACCATGGGACGGCCTATTTTTATCGACCGTGACGGCGTGATCAATGTCGACCCGATCGGCGATTACGTCAAGCGTTGGGAGGACTTTCGTTTCGAAGCCGGAGCCCTGGAGGCCCTGAAAACGATTACGGATCTCGGCTTTGAGATTATTCTCATATCGAACCAGGCGGGGATCGGAGACGGCGTTTACCCGGAGTCGGCGCTTTGGGACATTCAACGCCATATGCTGGATGTCTTTGATCGCGCGGGAATCCGCATCCGCGCTTCGCATTACTGCCTGCACGGCAAGCAGGCCGGGTGCAAATGCCGGAAGCCGGAAATCGGACTCTTCCAAGAAGCGGTTCGCGGCTTATCCTATGACCCCGGGGCGACCTTTTTTATCGGAGACAAGGCCACTGACATGGAAGCCGGCCGCAGATTCGGGATTCGCACGATCATGGTGCGGACCGGCCACGGGGCTCTTGACGAAACCCATCTTGAGGATGCGATCCGCCCCGACTTTATCGTCGATACCCTGAAGGATGCCGCGGCGCTCTTGGCGAGCCTATGAAAATTTCTATTTTTCACGCCTCCGCCGGGCACGGCCATAAGAAAGTCGCGCAGGTGCTCTGTGACGCGCTTAAGCGCCAGGCCCCGTCGGAAGCGGATTGTGAAGTTTTTGACGCTCTGGATTTTACGCCCCCCGTTTTTCGCAGCACTTATCCGGCGCTCTACTATAATTCCGTCAAACACGCGCCCGCTCTTTGGGGCTGGGCTTACGAGACTGCCGACCGGCCGCTTGTTTACCGTTTCCTGCGTCCGCTGCGCTCGCTTGCGAACCGCGTGAACGGGCGAGGGATTCTCGAGAAAGTTCACGCGGAAAATCCGGCGGTGGTGGTCTCGACTCATTTTTTCACCGCCGAGCTGCTGGCAAGCGCAAAAATGCGCGGTGAGATCCGTACTCATTTGATCACGGTCATCACGGATTTTTATCCGCACACGTTTTGGGTCAACCCCGGCACGGATCTTTACTGGGTCATGAGTTCCGAAGGGGCGGAGGAACTCCTCCGCCGGGGAGTCGACCCCGTGCGGATTCGCGCGGCGGGAATTCCGGTGGATCCGGCCTTTAAGCCCCAAGGGGCGAAAGAATCACTCCTTAAGCGCTGGGATTTTTCCCGCGAGCGTTTTACGGTTCTCATGACCAGCGGAAGTTTCGGGCTTGGGCCCCAGGAGGAACTCTTAAAGGCTCTTCGCCCCTACGGCAAACGCTTGCAGTGTTTTGTCGTGTGCGGCAACAACAGCGCCCTTGAAGCGCGCCTGAAGGCCCTTGATTTCGGTTTCCCGGTCCGTGTTTTTGGTTTTGTTGATTTTATGCCGGATCTGATGGAGGCGAGCGATTTGCTCGTAGCCAAATCCGGCGGCTCAACGACGACCGAGGCTCTTAGCAAAGAGCTCCCGATGGTGGTCATGGAACCGATCCCCGGACAGGAGAGCCGAAACGCTCGGCTCCTGGGGGATCGTCATGCGGCCTTTTTCATCAAATCGCCCGGACAGATTGCGACGATCATGAAAGTTATTTTTGATCAGCCGGGCATCCTCGAGGCCAAGCGGAGCGAGATCCGGATGCTTGCGCGGCCTGATGCCGCGGCGGAATTGGCCAGGTATGTTTTGGATCAGGCAAAAGGGGGACGCTCATGAGGACTCCCGAAGAGCGTGAGCGGCATTTGATCCTGACCGCGCTTCATCAGGATGGCGTGGAGGAAATATTTTTGCCCGCCCCCAAAAGGTCGCAAAAGCCAAGGACTTCTAAGCCGCTGGAGCCTCCGCCGCAAACGCAAGGAGCGTCACGACCTGTTGCCAAGGGGAACGCGGTTTCAACGCCTGCGGACTTGGCTGGGGTGAAAAATCTGGAAGCTTTGCAAGCTTTGGCTTCCCAGTGTCTCTTGTGCGGGGAACTGGCTGCCCAGCGCCGGAGCGTGGTCTTCGGCTCCGGGAGCCCTTCGGCGAAACTTATGTTCGTAGGGGAAGCCCCGGGGCATGAAGAGGATCTTCAGGGAATGCCCTTTGTCGGCGAAGCCGGGGGGCTTCTGACAAAAATTATCTCGGCGATCGGCCTGACGCGTGAACAGGTTTTCATTGCCAATACCCTCAAGTGCCGGCCGCCCATGAACCGACAGCCGCGCCCGGAAGAGATCGCCAACTGCAGTCCGTATCTTATGAAACAAATCGAAATTATCCGGCCGCGTATCATCTGCGCTCTCGGCGCTTTTGCTTCGCAGACACTTCTCCAAACGACAGAGCCGATTTCAAAACTTCGCGGCCGCTGGATGGACTTCCGTGACGGCATCAAAGTGATGTGCACGTTTCACCCCGCTTATTTACTGCGCAATCCTTCAGAAAAACGCAAAGTCTGGGAGGATATGCAGCGTATCCAAAAGGAGCTCGAAGGTTTAGCATGACCCAGGAGCTTCTCGGCCTTCAATTTCAAAGCGTCCCGCAGTCTACGGTGCTTTGCGCGGAAGTGGCGGTCCCGGTCCCGGTCGAAGGCCTTTTTTCCTACTCGATTCCCGAGGAGTTCCGGAGCGTTGTGGTGCCCGGGATTCGTGTCCTGGTCCCTTTCAAGAACCGGGAAATCACGGCCTATGTCGTAGGCCTCGGACATTCCGCCCTTAATAGGAGGCTCAAACCCATCCTTAAAGTCCTGGATGACGCGCCCGTGCTCGCGGAGTCAATGCTGGCGCTTACGCGGTGGGTGAGCGAGTATTACGGTTCAAGCTGGGGTGAGGCGATTGAAAATGCCCTTCCCAGGTGGGTCAAGCACGGCCGGGAATCGTCCAGAAAAAAAAGGCCTG
>JAHFHI010000031.1 GCA_023246995.1 Candidatus Omnitrophota bacterium | reverse complement strand
TAACTTTCCAGATCAACGGGTTACGGATCATCGAATCGGTTTGACTTTGCATGCCTTGAATGATATTTTAGACGGCCATTTGGACGAACTCATCCAAGCTTTGGAGCGCCACGAAAGGCAGCGCAGGTTGGGCGATGCGGCTTGAGGCCCGCCGGAAAAGGGCTTCGGGCAAGAAGATCCAAACCATCGGCCAGGCTCTTGAGTGGGGGCTTCAAACCCTTCGCTTCCTCGGTTCCCGCGAGGCCAGAACAAGCAGCGAAAGAATTTTAGGAGATGTCCTAGGATTCGAGCGCGTGCGGCTTTATCTTGAGGCGGGACAGTTCCTACCGGCCGGGCGGTTTGCGCGATTTCGCCGGCTCGTGAGTTTGAGGAAAAAACGTTTTCCCCTGGCCTACATTCTCAAGAAAGCGGCTTTTTGGAATGAGACGCTTGATGTCGGCCCGGGTTGTTTGATTCCCCGCCCGGAAACGGAAATTCTGGTGGAGAAATTCATCGAACGATCCGGATTCCGGAAAGACACGGCGTTCAGTTTTTTAGACTTGGGCTGCGGGTCCGGGGCCATTGGGATTGCGCTTTTGCGTCATTTCAGCCGCGCGCGCGGAGTGTTGAGCGATATCTCCCGCGCGGCCCTTAAGGTGACGCAGGGAAACCTCGGGCGCTACGGTCTTTTGGCCAGAACGGCGGCGGTTCATTCCGATCTCTTCAAGGGATTTGTCGGGCGCGAGGAGAAGGGCTGGGACGCGATCGTTTCAAATCCGCCGTATGTCGCCGACGGGCAAATGGCAGGGCTTGACCCGGAAGTTCGCCGGGAGCCCAAACGAGCTTTAAGCGGCGGGCCCGACGGGCTTTTTTTTTACCGCCGTATCGCCAAGGAAGCTTGTGCGTTTTTGAAACCCGGCGGAATTTTGATGCTTGAAATGGGCTACGGACAGGACAGGAAAATTCAGAAATTGATCCAACAGACAAAGAGATTTTCAAAAGCGGTTATTTTTAAGGATTATGCCGGCATCCCCCGGGTTTTGATGGCCCGGGCTAAGAAGGCGGCCCGGCATGGATAAAATCGTCATTACCGGCGGGCGGAAGCTCAAAGGCGAGGTGCGGATATCGGGGTCCAAAAATTCCGCGCTCCCGATTATGGCCGCAACACTTCTTTCCGAAGATGAGTCGGTCCTTGAGAATGTTCCGGATTTGCGCGACATCCAGACCATGCTGCGGCTTCTGCGGTCTTTGGGCGCCCGTGCGCAGTTTGAAAAAGGAACCGTCACGATCAAGCCGGGCCGGAACCTGAACCCGATCGCGCCTTACAAATTGGTCAGCACCATGCGCGCTTCGGTCTGTGTTCTTGGGCCTCTTTTGGCGCGCATGGGGCACGCCGAGGTTTCCATTCCCGGGGGCTGCGTGATCGGGCTGCGCCCGATTGATCTGCATCTGAAGGGCCTTCAGGCCTTGGGCGCGAAGATGGAGATTCAGCACGGCTATGTTCACGCCCGGGTGAAGAGGAAGCTCAAAGGGAGCGAGATTTTTCTGGGCGGGGCCTTCGGCTCTTCGGTTCTTGCGACGGGCAACGTCATGATGGCGGCCTGTCTCGCGCAGGGCCGGACGAGCATTGAAAATGCGGCCTGCGAGCCGGAAGTGGTGGATCTGGCGAATTTCTTAAAAAAAATGGGCGCCAAAATCACGGGGGAGGGATCTCCCAGAATCGAGATTGAAGGCGTAAAAAAACTTCACGGCGCGAAGTTTCCGGTTATTCCCGACCGCATTGAGGCGGGGACTTTTATTTTTGCCGCGGCGGTGACGGGCGGGGATGTGGCGATTAAAAATTTAGAACCAAGCCATCAAAACGCGGTGATGGACAAGCTCGCCCAGGCGGGCGTCCGTCTCGAGCGGGGCAAAAACACCCTGCGCGTACGGCGCAAGGGGCGCTTGAAACCCGTCGATGTCACCACGCTTCCTTATCCGGGATTCCCGACGGATCTTCAGGCGCAGATGATGGCGCTCATGTCGGTCACGCCCGGGATCAGCGTGATCACGGAAAAAATTTATCCGGACCGTTTTATGCACGTGAGCGAGTTAAACCGCATGGGCTCCAGGATTATGCTCGAAGGCCCGAGCGCGATCGTGCACGGGGTCAAGCAGCTAAGCGGCGCTCCGGTGATGGCCTCGGATTTGAGGGCGAGCGCGGCCCTTGTGATCGCCGGCCTTGTGGCGGAGGGGACGACCGAGGTCCACAGGGTCTATCACCTGGACCGCGGCTATGAAAAAATCGAAGAAAAATTTTCCGCTCTCGGGGCCTCGATTCACCGCGAGAAGGAATAAAGAGTTGAAAAAAAGAGAGGAGGTGGGCTGTGGCAGTTAGAATCCGTATGAAACGTTTTGGGGCCAAGAACCGCCAGCAGTGGCGTATTGTGGTCAGTGACGCCAAGATGCCCAGGGACGGGCGCTTTATCGAAGAGATCGGCTATTACGATCCCCTTCCCCGGGAGGAAAAGCTGGAAGTTAAAAAGGAGCGGCTCGACTACTGGGTGAAAAACGGAGCCCAGATGAGCGTCGCCGTTCGGAGCCTTATAAAGCGTTCCGAGAAGAAAAAAAGAGCAAAGACTTAAGGCCGTGCGTCAAAGAGGGGTGAGTCCGAACGATGCCCTTTGAAATGGATGTGGTCACCATTTTCCCGGAATTTTTCAAGGGACCGCTTCAGGAGTCTTTACTCAAGCGGGCCCAGACCCGGGGACTTTTGAAAGTGCGCGTTCATAATCTTCGCGACTACACCCATGACCGGCACAAAACGGTCGATGACAAGCCTTTTGGCGGCGGGCCCGGCATGGTCATGAAGCCGGACCCTATTTTTGAATGCATTGAGAAAATAAGGGATACGGGCTGGGTGGTCCTGCTTGACGCGCGCGGGGAACGCTTCAGCCAGCAGACGGCCGAGAGGTTTGCCCGCAAAAAGCACCTGGTTCTGATCTGCGGCCACTATGAAGGCGTGGATTACCGGGTGCACGAGCATCTGGCCGACGAGCAGATTTCCATCGGAGATTATGTCACGATGGGCGGGGAGGCCCCGGCGCTTTGCGTGATCGAGGCCGTTTCCAGGCTGATCCCGGGCGTGCTCGGAAACAAGGAATCGCTTGAAGAGGAGAGTTTTAAAATCGGTCTTGAGTATCCGCAGTACACAAGGCCGCGCGAATACCGGGGCTGGAAGGTTCCCGAAATTCTTGCCTCGGGCAATCACGCGGAAGTGCGCAAGTGGCGCACCCGCATGTCCCGGGAAATGACTCGCAAGAAAAGGCCCGATCTTTAGGAGCTCCCTAAAGGATCGGGCTGTTTGAGAGAAGCGCCGAAGAGGCCGCTTGAAAGAAAAAAAGGAGAACTGACGTGAAAGCCTTAAAACTCATCGAGAAAATCGAAAAAGAAACTTTTAAAAAGGAAGTCCCCGCATTCAAGGTGGGAGACACCCTCAAAGTGCATATCCGCGTCAAGGAAGGCGATAAGACCCGGACCCAGGTCTTTGAGGGGGTCTGCATTCGCCGCCGGGGGAGCGGGACGAGCGCGAATTTCAGCGTGGTCAAGGAAACCCACGGGGATATCGTGGAAAAAATTTTCGCGCTTTATTCCCCCACGGTGGAAAAAATCACCGTGACCCGCAAGGGAACGGCCAGGCGGGCCAAGCTTTATTATTTAAGAGAGAAGTAATCCGCCGCGCCTTAAGCCGAAAGGGCCAGAACTTTGAAGCTGGATTTTGAGCGTCTTATCCGCTTTGATCAGCTTGTCAAAAAAAAAGTTCGCGGTCTTTTGGCGGGTGCCGATGAAGCCGGGCGCGGACCCCTCGCCGGGCCCGTGGTCGGCGCGGTTGTTATCTTTCCAGGGGAATCCTGCCCCCAAGGCCTTCATGACTCCAAAAAACTTTCCCCCGCTCGCCGCCGGCATCTTTTTTGGGAGATTCTCCGGAGCGGGCTTGTCGGGATCGGGCTTGTCGATGTCCCCACGATCGAACGTATCAACATTCACCAGGCTTCCCTGCTGGCCATGAAAAGGGCCGTCCTCGGGCTTGGGCGGACTCCGGATTTTCTTCTGATAGACGGCCGTTTCACCCTCGACCTCCCGCTTCCCCAAAGAGCGGTGGTCCGCGGTGACGCAAAATCCGCGAGCATTGCCGCGGCTTCCATTATCGCCAAGGTTTACCGGGATGCCTGGATGAGCGGGCTTGACCTGGAGTATCCCGGGTACGCCTTTAGCCGCCACAAAGGCTACGGAACCCGAGAACACATGGCCAGGATCCAAAGCCAGGGCCCATGCCCCGAGCACCGCATAAGTTTTCTCTCAAACGTGCTCGCCGGAAATGCTTGGGCGGTTTCTCCCGCGGGAGACCAGCCGTGCGTCTGAAACCCAGGGCCCGAACCTTTCACTACAGCTTGGGGCGCAGGGGGGAAAATGCCGCCTGCGATTTTTTGACCCGCCGGGGCTATGAAATTCTGGAGAGAAACTACTTTGAGCGTTCGGGGGAAATCGATCTCATCGCCAAGAAGGGGGAGACGATTGTTTTTGCCGAGGTCAAGACCCGCAGAAGCAGCCGTTTCGGAGCCCCGGAAGAGGCGGCGCATTTTCAGAAGCAGCGCAAGATCATCCGTCTTGCCGCGCGGTATCTTTCCCTCAAAGGGCTCACGGAAAATCCGGTCTCCTTTGACGTTCTCGCGGTGGACTGGCCTCCCGGCCGGGAGCCGGAAATCCGGCATTATGAAAATGCTTTCGAAGCCGGAGAAGAGTTATAAGGCCGTTTTCTGTAACGAGCGCGGGTTTTTTGATGCCGAACTTCAGGAATAGGCTCTTCTGGGGGAGCGGGACGGCTCCGATAAAGCATTTCTTGAATCCCAGGAGCAAATTCTTTATCATACCCCGGTTCCGGTAAAGAAAGATTCTCCGGTAGCCGAAAATACCTTTCACAGATGATAAAAAACCGTTCCCGAATCCTAATTGTTTTGGCGCTATGCGCCTTCCAGCCTTTGGTGCTTCAAAACGCCGAAGCGGCGGAGAGCTATGACCGCTACGGCGCTGCGCTAAGAACCCCCACGACCCAGCCCGGGACTTTTCAGAAAACCACGGCCCACGCTCTGATCTATCCCTTTGAGCTTGTGCGTTGGCCGATCGACCGGGGCCTGCTTGCGATGGAGAAATATCACATCCCCGAAAAGACCCAGTGGATTTATGAAAAGATCCAGGATCAGGGCATCACTCCGGAGTTCAGCTTTTCACCCCCGCTTTCCGGGGGCGGCGGCGGGGCGGATATCGATCTTATGAGACTTTCCCGGCAGAAAGCGGCCTTTCCCGACTTTACCCTTAAGAATTGGATTCATTATTATCACGAGAAAATTTTCGAGACGGGGGCCCGGACCGGGTTTGAGCAGATTGCGGGAAGTCCGTTGCGGTTTTTCGGGAATTTTAATTATGAAAACCGTCCAGAAGAGCATTTTTACGGTCTCGGTCCGGACACGAGCGCCGGAGACGGGACTTCCTACCGGATGGAAGCCACCACGCTTCAGGCCGAAATTGGTTACAGCCCGGACCCATCCTGGGGGGCGGATTTTAAATTTGCTTACCGTAACGTCAATATCACCAACGGGGAGGATGGCGGACGCGGCATCGTGGACGACATTTTCAGGCCCCAGGTGATTCCGGGCCTCGGGGGGGATGAGCTTTTGACCTACGCCCTCGAGTTTATGCGCGATACGCGCAATCAGCGCGAAAATTCAAGCCACGGCGGACATGCCCGGGCCGGGGTTTCTTATAACGAAGGGCTCGGGAATTCCGAAGCGCGGTATTTTAAGTATGAGCTTGATGCGAGCCGTTTCTTTGAGCTCGGCTCCGAGCGCCGGGTTCTGGCGCTTCACGCTTACGGCGAGCATAACAGCGAACTTGACGATCATGAAGTTCCCTTTCACCAAATGGCCAAGCTCGGCGGGTACGGGGTTTTTCCCCGTTTGAGTCATACCCTGCGCGGCTATGACGACAACCGTTTTTTCGGCGAAACCGCCGCGCTTTTTAATGCCGAGTACCGTTACCGGATTTGGGAATACAAGGATTGGAAGACCGATACCGTGTTCTTTTGGGATGAGGGCCAAGCCTTTCGGGACCTTTCGGATTTTCAATTGAAGGACTTCAGAGGATCTTACGGAATAGGTTTCAGGATGAGCCTTCTTGAGCACATCGTGGTTTGTGTCGAGCTGGCGCATAGCAGCGAAGGCACTAACTTTTATCTTAAAAGCGGGGCGCCGTTTTGAGCATGGGGTTTTTTAGCAGGAGGAAGATAAGCCTAGCGGGAGTTCTGGCGGCGGCCATTCTCATGACGCCGGGGTTGCTTTGGGCTTCAAGCGACAACCTCAAGATCGAAGAGCACCGGACCGGGCTTTACCGGAATGTTTTTGATCAGAATTTTTACTACGAGGGGGTCCATTATCTCCACTTAGACCGTTTCTACCGGGCTCTTAGACGAAAAAAAGTCCGCGCGGCTGACGTGAATTTATTTGATGAGGTTCCGGATTCCTCGTTTTTCACGAACCGGCACTTTAGAAAGCGTCTTTCGCCCGAAGCCATTGCGGGGGGAGCGGTCTACGGTCCAGGTCCCGATACGGAAAAAGAAATTGAGATTGTACAGGGAAAATTCGAAGGCCTGAATCCCGGATTTTTCATCAAGGACGCCCGCGGAGAAAAATATCTTCTCAAGTTTGATCCGGCCGATTACCCGGAACTTGTAACCGCCTCCGAGGTCATCACAAGCCGCTTCTATCATGCGATCGGTTACAACGTTCCGCAATACACCCTTGCGCTCGTGGATCCCGCAAAACTCGTTCCGGGTGCCGAGGCTAAAGTCATCGATGATACCGGCTTTAAAAAGAAGCTCACCCGCGAAAGGCTCGAAGAGTACCTTCTTTTTGTGGCCACGGCCGAAGACGGCCGCCTTCGAGCTTCCGCAAGCAGGATTCTCGAAGGCGAAGCCAAGGGCGGGTTTGAGTTTTTGGGAAAGCGGAAATCCGACTCGGAAGACGCCCTGGATCATGAGCTGCGGCGCGAATTAAGAGCGCTTAGCGTTTTTTCGGCATGGCTCAATAACTATGATATCCGCAGCCATAACAGCCTTGATATGCTGGTCCGTGAAGACGGGCGGGCATTTTTGAAGCATTATCTGATTGATTTCAACAGCGGGCTCGGCGCCGCGGCCGGCGGACCCAAGCCGCCCATGTTTACCCATGAACACATGGTCGATTTCGGGGAAAGCGCGAAGGCTTTTTTTACGCTCGGGTGGTGGGAGAAGCCCTGGCAGAAAAGATGGCGCGAGGGCGGCGAAGAAATCGCTGCTCCCGCGGTCGGTTACTTTGACAATCGTTATTTTGATCCCGGGAAATTCAAGACCCAGCTGCCGCACTATGCCTTCAAAGACCTTACGCGGGCGGATGGTTTTTGGGCGGCAAAAATCATCATGAGTTTTTCCGACGCGGACATCAAGGGAATCGTCAAAACCGGGGAGTTCAGCAACCCCGAAGATGCCGAGGTCATCGCAAAGACACTGATTGAGCGCCGGGACATGATCGGGCGTTATTGGTTTGCCAGGGCAACCCCCTTAGACGGATTTGAATACAAAAACGGGGCCCTTACTTTTCAGGATCTGGCCGTTCAATACGGCTTTGAGGACCCCGAAAAAACTTTCTACGCGATTGAAGCCGTAGGCCGGCAGGGCCGGAAAAAATACCGGATCAAAGAATGGGAAAGCCGGGATCAAAATTCCATTTCAATCGATCCGGGCTGGCTCACGGAGTATGAAAAGGTAGATCTCGTGATCCGGGCCCGCCGGGAAGGCGCTAGGAACGATCAGCCTTATGTCGCGGTCGAGCTTACGGGCGGCGGCATCACCGGAATCCTGCATCAGGACTAAAGCAGCTTTACAACCTTTCCCCGAGAGCCCTTTGGGGCTCTGTAATCCTAAAAAAGAGAATCCCCCAAGTGAAGATGCTCCTTTTCGATATTGACGGCACCTTGCTTCACACCGGCGGCGCGGGAAGGCGTGCTCTTGAAAAGGCCTTTGAAGAGCTTTTTGGAATTCAGGGAGCATGGAAGGGGATTATCCCGGACGGCAAGACGGACCCTATGATTATTCAGGAGATGGCACTGGGATCTGTGGGACGGTTTCTGGAAAGGGAAGAATATGAGAAGGCCGTCTGTTCCTACGAGAAGTATTTTCAAACGGAGATCCGAAGGGCCGGGTCTTTTCGGCTGATGCCGGGAATCCCCGAGCTTTTAAAAAAACTTTCAGGTTGTGAAGGGCTTTTGCTCGGAGTCGCGACCGGGAATTTTGAAGCCCCGGCATGGGGGAAGCTTGAGCGGGGTGGGTTACGCCAATGTTTTTCTTTCGGCGGTTTTGGATCCGACTCGCATGACAGGACCGGACTTACAAGCCGGGCCGTGAGACGGGGGGAGTTGCTTTCGGGCCGTAAATTTTTAGCGTCTGAAGTGGTGGTGATCGGCGACACGCCTTTTGATGTGCGGGCCGGCAAAAATCTCGGTTTCAAGACCGTTGCCGTTGCCACCGGGCAGACAACCGGGGCGGCTTGGCAGGAGTATGCCCCGGATCTCGTCTTATCCGATTTTTCAGACACCGCCGCCGCAGTCGATCTCTTGGCCCGGATATGATTTTTGATCCAGGCTTCAACGGTGCCGGGTTTTAGGGTACAATGCCCGCCATGCTGACGGGGCTGGGAAGCGGAAAATCGCTGGGTGCGACACTACTTGAGAAAATAGGGCATACACCGCTTTTTCGTCTGAAACGCGTTCTGCCTCCGGAGGTTTCAGGCGAGATTGAAATTTATGCCAAAGCCGAATGGTTCAACCCGGG
>JAHFHI010000030.1:4305-8908 GCA_023246995.1 Candidatus Omnitrophota bacterium | reverse complement strand
CTTGGGGCTGATGATGTCCCCGTCGCGCAAGAGCAGCTGAAACTGCCCGAAGCTGCTGTAGGGTTTGTCAAGGCTCACGCCCTTTTCAAAAACTCTGATTCTTTCAAGCGGATTTAAATCGTCGAAAAGAATCCGCGCTTTACTCCCGATCACCGCCACCTGGCGCAGTTTGTTGGAATCGACCCAGCTGATGTGAATATTTCCGAGGATGTCGCCCGGGTAAAAAAAATTCACAAAGGCCACGTCTTCGAGCGAAGGGTTCAAATGGCTCATCCCGACCGCCGAAACCTTCACCGGGTCTTTCCCGAGCAAATAGGAAAAAATGGAAACGTCGTGCGGGGCCAGATCCCAAACCGCGCTGACGTCGTTACGGATCAGCCCCAAATGAGTGCGGCTGGCCTGAAGATAATAAATTTTCCCCACCACCCCTCCGTCAATATATTCCTTCATCTTCCGGACGCCGGGATTGTAGAGAAACGTGTGCCCCACCATCAAAACAAGCCGGGCGGTTTCCGCGAGGCGCACAAGTTCTCTGGCCTCCTCCACCTCAAGCGCGAGCGGTTTTTCCACGAGCGTGTGCTTGCCCGCCAAAAGAGCTTTACGCGCGAGGTCATAGTGCGTCATGGCGGGCGTGGCGATAATTAAACCGTCTATCGAAGGGTCTTCCAAAAGCGCGGCCGCATCCGCGCAAGTACGGATATGCGGGTACTGCTTTTTAATGCGCTGAAGCAGGCTCGGCTCGCGGTCACAAACGGCCGCGATCTCGATCCCGTCCAGCACCTGTAGATTGCGAAGATAATTCGGTCCCCAATGGCCATAACCGATAAGGGCTAAACGGATCATGATAAAACTCCTTTTTTGGAATGCGGCATTCGCTCCGCGAGATAAGCTTCCTTTTTCTTGAGCAGTTCCTTCTGCGAGGTAACGACCCGGGCTGGATTCCCGGCCACGACCACACCGGAGGGAACATCCTTGGTCACCACGCTTCCAGCGCCCACAAGCGCGCCCGCGCCGATCACCACCCCGGGAAGGATGGTGACATTGACGCCAATCGAAGCGCCCTTGCCGATTCGAGGGCCCTCCAGAAGAGGGCTCACCGGATACTTGTCGTTTCCGAAAATGACTCCCGGCGCCAGAAAGACGTCATCCTCAATCACGCTGTATTGGGCGATGTAACCGTTCACATGGATCTTTACGCCGTTTCCGATCACGCATCCGTAGTCAATCAGGGTATTGGACCAGATGGCTACGCGATCGCCGATTTTGTTCTGCTCGCGGATCACCACATGATGGCCGGATTCAAACTCCGAACCGATCGTGACCGCCTGATAGATCACCGATCCGCTTCGGATTTTTGAGCGGTTCCCCACCGTCACAACTCCGCCTTGAGGCAGCCGTCCGCAGGGATAGCCTAAAATAACGTCCTCATCGATACAACCGTCCGCGCCTAAGCGAACCTCCGAGCCTGGCCAAAGTTTCATGCGGGTACGCAAGCCTCCTTATACGTCATTTCCGCGCTCTCCGACGCCATCAAACCCCGGAAAATCTCTAAGAGCTTCGGGAAATGTTGATTCACCGAGTAACGCTCCTCTACGGTTTTGCGCGCATCCCGGCCCATTTTTTGGCGCAAGGCCGGGTCTTCGATCAAACAAGAAAGCTTTGTGAACCATTGTTCCTCGTCTTTGGCTAAAAAGCCGTTGACTCCCTCGCGCACGATCTCGCGATTGACTCCGACCGGCGAGCAGACCGGGGGCGCGCCGACGGACATATAAAGCAGGGCCTTCATGCCGCACTTTCCGTTGGACCAGGGGTCCTCGGTCAGCGGCATTAGCCCGATATCGATTTTTTGAAGATCCGCGACTTCAGTCTCTTTGTTCCAGCGGACAAAATCCCACTTCACGTCCCCGAGCTCCGAGGTGCGGAGGTCCTGCAGGCTGTCGGAAATCAGAACCAAGCGATAGGTATAGAGCCCCGCAAGACGGCGCAGGACGGGAATCAACGCGTTAAAATAAAAGTTGGTGCTGATACTGCCGGACCAGCCGATGACCGGCGACGCGGCTGGAACGCGGGCCGGCGGAACAAATCGCTTCGTATCAATACAGGTCGGAATCAAAGAAACGGCGCGAGCCCGTGAGGCCGAGAAATCTCCGAGCACGGCATTGCCCGCAATCACGTGATCGGCGCGCCGCAGGAGCACCTCCGGCTGGCCGTCGTCCTGGAGCCATCGAAGCGCGCCCGGCAGCCTGACATGATTGATCAAATAAACCGCGTCATCCAAGTCCAGAATGTAAGGGCGCCCGGATTCCCACAATCTTTTTTCCAGGCCCCGGCACCGCCACGGGGTAAGGCCTTTTTGAACGACCACTAAATCGTATTTTTTAGCCTGTCCCAATTGCCGCCACCGGACAAAAGCCTGCCAAAGCATTCCCAAAAATCTCCGGAGCCGGCCGGGATTGACCCGCGGAAGCGCAAAGAGCCGGACGTCAAATCCGGCTAGATCCAGATCCGGGAAAAATTGCAGCACACGGAACCGGGTGCTCGGCCAATTTTCGTCTCCGACGGAATAAAAGGCGATTCCCGGACGGCGATTCGGGTTTTTAATCATGATCGATCCCCATCAGGCTATCTCCCGCAATTAAAATATTTGTCATAGGCCGTTGCCGGGAGAACATTCCACCGGCTTAGGATTTTGATCAGGCCGCGAAGTTTTTCGATCAACGCGTAGCGGTTCGGATAATCCCGGAAAGTTTTAGGCGGCCGGGCGAGAAACTCGTCCAATTCCTCGCGGCGGATCCCGAGGCGTTTGATGCAGAGATCGATAATCTTGGGGTCTTCGATCGAATAGACTTCCCGGACCCGCCGCAGAGCCTCCTCACGGGTCATCTGCCCGGAACGCACCAGCGCGGAGTAATTAAAAATCCTGCGGTCAATTTTGAATTTCACGCGCAGCGCGTAAGTCATGAGGCTTTGATAAAGATCATCGAAGTAATGGGCTCCGGGATTGACCCAGCCGAGCTCCCGCACGATGATCCGCTCGGCCTCGGCGCGGACATAAGGATAATCGTAAAGAATGGGAATCGTTTTAATCCCCCGCCAAAGCGTGTAATAAAACATTTCAAAGATATCAAGGTTGAACCCGGGATCATGGGGTTTCCAGCTCCTAAGCCGGAGGGTTCCGAATTTTTCATGGACGGCCTTGAGATACTTGCCGTCCAGATAATTCCAGGAAAGCGGCGCGATTCCCTCGGTGCGGAAAGACTGGCCGATCACGATCGTTCGAACCCCTTCTTTGGCCGCCACGCCGTAAAGGGCCGTGGCAATCCCGATATCCGTCCCCTCTTCCATGTCCGGGGTCGAAGCTTTCAGGAAGGCTATTTTCAAATCCTTGGATTCCCGCCAGTCGGACGTGATGGTGCGAAAATCCACGCCGAGGCGTTTGGCCGCCCGGGTCATATTCTCCCCGGCAACGGGATTGCCGAAGCCGTCGTTGAAATGGACGGCAAGCGGCCTTAAGGCGAATTCCTTACACAGCAAATAAAGCGTGAACATGCTGTCGCGCCCGCCGCTCACGCCGAGCACGCAATCGTATTTCCGGCCGCGCCCTTCGCGCTTTATTTGGGCCACAAGACGTTCAAGCCGTTTACGCCCGGCTTCGTCGAGCGCAAAGGCTTGATCCAGACGGTCGTGGACCTTGCAGAAGTTACATTCACCGGACAAATCGAACTCGATGCCCGGCACCGTCGTGTCCATGATGCACCGCACACAGATCCCGTAGCCGTCACGAACGCCTCCCGGAGCGGCGGCCATTTCGGTTTGTAAATCCATTTAGATCACCTCTTCAAACTGATAACCTTTTTTAAGCAGCATCTGGCCGATTTCGGTTCCCTTTTCTTTGCGCGATGGAATCGCGATGTCGGCCACAATCAACTCTCCGGCAAATTCATTAAAAGGTCCGCGCGCGATAATTCCTGTCCGGTCAACCGCGAGCGAGCAGCCTACCATTTTTTTACCTTCGTACGGCCCCCCCACGATATAGCCCACGCTCGTGGTGCCGATCACGACCAGGTCATAGGCCTTGGCAAGGATGCTGTAAGGCTTAATCCATTTTTCCCGGTACGGGTCCCGGCTTTCATCCACCGAATAGTCCACGGTCCAGGAAGAAGGCGAAAGGATAATTTGCGCGCCCATACGCGCCAGGGCGTGCCCGATCGGGAGCCCGTCAATGTAATTGTCCGCGCAGATGTTGACTCCGATTTTTCCGAAGGGGGTGGCGATCACTTCAAGGCGCTGCCCCACAAAATAAAAGGGATGCTCGACGGTGAGGGTGTTGATTTTATGGTACTTCAGAAGAAGAGCTCCCGAGGGGTCCAGAAAAATGGCGGCGTTATACCTCCCGCCGTCTGATTTTTCGGTCAATCCCGCGCAGACAAAAATTCCATGCCGCGCCGCGGCAGCGGCTAGAAAATCACTGTAGACGCCGGGAACCGGCTGGGCTTCTAAAAGCGCGCTCGGGTGAGTCCATCCCAGGTCCAGGGTCTCGGGAAGAAGAATCAGATCACAACCCTTGGCGGCGGCCTCTTCGATCATTTTGCCCGCCCGCTCA
>JAHFHI010000030.1:0-4295 GCA_023246995.1 Candidatus Omnitrophota bacterium | reverse complement strand
AATAGAAAAAAAAGACTCAGAAATAAAAAGAAGACCGCGATTAATTTATTAAGGGAAATCGCTTCCCCCAAAAAAAAGACCCCTAAAATAAAAACAAATAAAAGATGAAATCCGACCAGGGCAGGATAACCCGCGGACAGGTCCATGCGGTTCAAAGCAAAAAACCACAAACCGGGGGCCGCCACAAAAGCAATCGCCGCGCTCCACACCAGGGGGGAACTGAAAAATGACTGGAAGTAACTCACGGCCGCGCCCCAGGATCGGAGCTCAAAGGCGCCCAGCTGGTTAAACCGGCCTTTTACAATGAAGGCCGCGTAAGAGTCAAAGAGGGCGGATAAAAAAATAAGCCCCCAGGTCATGAAAAGTTTTTTGGTCACCGAATGCGTGGACCTTTCTGGCGCGCCCTATCTCTATATGTCGCAGAGGCTTATAAAGGGAATCGCCCCTCGTGAATGAGCCTCTTTATATCACAAAATGCCTGAAACCGCGAGAGAAAAAACCCTTTAAAGAGGTGCGACCAAACGCTTGGAGAATTTCCCTAAGGGCTTTACGTCATTTGACTTAAGCCCTAACAAATCATACTCCTGAAAGATCCGGATATCGCCGAGGCAAACATTGAAAATCACTGCTTTAATCGGGGCCGGATCGGCCATGCGGGGTCACACCGCTAAAGGGTTAGACTTGAATGAGGGAGCGGACCAAATGGAGCGGGCTGTAGTAGAGGGAGGGGCCTAGGAAGCACCCGTGATAACAAGAACAGCTTTTAACTTTTTCCCGAATTTCATCGGCCTTAGGCGAAAACCAAACTTTTCGAAAGTCGTAATCCGCGTCCCGCACATTGCCCACGTCAATGGCTAGCTTGAGCTCACAGAGCTTAATGCGTCCGTCCGGCTCCATGACCCCGATCGTATCTCCGGCTTTGCAGGGAACGGGCTGATTATCGGTATCGATAATCCCCGCGGTCACCTTGTCAAGAAAACGCCGACGCGAACGCGCAAAGTAACGATCCAAAGGAAAGGCGAGATTTTTCTCCCGCGCTTGATCCACGACCTCTTCGAGCTCATCGGTAAAAGCGAGCCACTCCGCACCCGTCGGCGGCTGCAGCTCCGGACTCAAAGGCTCTCCCCTTATCGGCGTAGGCATAAATCCCGAGGTCGGCAGCTCTTTTTGAATGAACTTCGCCAGCTCCAAAATTTCGTTTTTGTTCGCGTTTGAAACGCAGCAAATCACCGAAACCGAAGAATTGGGGTATTTTTTATGCAGCGCGCAAAGCCGCCGTCCGGTTTCAAGAATCTTCGAAAAACTACCGGGAATTTGGCTGATGGATTCATGCGTTTCTTCAAAACCGTCGATGGAAAGGCCGAAATTAACCGTCGTTCTGGGACAATTGATCAGGACCCGCTCCGCAATTTCTTCAATCCGATCCGGATTAAAACCATGCGTCGGGATATGAAAACGTTTGCAGTTGTTTTGGTCATGGAAGACCTTGCAAATTTCCGGAAGATCTGTCCGCAGATACGGTTCTCCGCCTGAAAAGAGAATGCGCTGCAAGTCATCCAAAGAAGCGGAGATCTTTTTTATTTCGTCAAGGTTAAGCTCATCTTTAATCGTATTCAGCTCCTGCCAATAGAAACAAGTCCGGCATTTGTAGCCGCAACGGGTTGTGACAAAATAGATAAGCTCGCGGGGAAGATGGCCTTTCTTAGCCCGATAAGAGTAGTTCTCGATCGTATTGGCGATAACCTTGGCATAGGGGATCTTCATGCGGGGATTCTAGTTTATTTCCAAAGAAGCGTCAATCCTCCATTAGAGGAAAGCTCGCCCGCATGTTTTGCTTCCCATGTTTTTTTGAGCTTGTTATACTCTTTGAACATCGCCCTGAACCTTATTTCAAAAAAGAGCCGAAGCGTGTCCGAGACAGCCCCCACCACTACCGAAGTTCCTCTGGTTACCATCGCGATAATTACACGCAACATGGCGCGAAGCCTTAAAGACTGCCTCGATCGCTTATCCCGGCAAACCGTCCAGGATTTCGAGGTCGTCCTGGTCGATGACCGCAGCCGTGACGGAACGCGGGAAGTGATTGAAAAGCACGGGGATCCGCGAGTCCGCTATTTTCGTAACGACCAAAAGCTGGGCTACGGTGGAACACGCAATCTCACCCTGGAGAAAGCGAGGGGGCACTATATTTTCTTCACCGACGCGGATTGCGTACCGGAAAGAGACTGGCTGGAAAAGGGGTTGGCCGCCTATGCGAGAACGAATTGTCTCGGCGTTGTCGGGAAAACACTTCCGCTCGGGGAATCGACCCGCCGGTCTGACCGGAAAGTCGTCAATTTTGACGGCCGGTTCATGACGTGTAATATGAGTTTCAAACGCGCTATTTTCGAAAAATTAGGGGGGTTTGACCCCGCCTTTGTCGAGGGGCAGGAAGACGTCGAGTTTGGTTTGCGGGCAAAACAGCACGGCACGATTGTCTTTGAGGAGGCCATGATTATTTATCATGAGATCAAGCCCTATACCCTGCGACGGTTATTTACCGATGCGCGGCGGTACAAAACCCAGGTCATGATTTTCAAGCGCTACCGCCATGACGAATATCACAAAACGCATTCCCCCAAAATCGCTCGCGGCATTTTTTTAAAGCCAGAAGACTGGTGGATTATCTTCTGTCCCATCCTGCTTTTTCGAAGCCCGTCAAACCAGAGCGTCCGGGATTTCCTGATCATCCCTTTTGTTTATCTGGCGACGGTTTATCGACGGCTTGTCATCTGGCGGACCGCGCTCCGGGAAAAAATTTTCCTGATCTGAAGCCTCCTGCGGCCTTCCTATCGGCATAAACAGAAAAGATCCCGCGCGTGGGACGGATTCTCTCTATCGGCAGAATTTTTCCGTCTTTCTTGCCGGATAAGAACTGTTTTAAAACCGCCTGTTTCTCTTTCCCGCTTACCAGCACCCAAACCGCTCGCGCACTGTTAATGACGGGAAAAGTCACGGTGATGCGCGGCGGGCGAACCCCGGGCAAAGTCACCGCCCGAACCCAGTCTCGCTTTTCGTAGAGCGCGTCATCCCCCGGGAAAAGGGATGCCACATGGCCGTCGGCCCCGAGCCCCAAAAGGATTACATCGAATACGGGATAGCGGCTTCGCGGGGATCGTAAATGCCGAGCGAGTATTTTTTTATAGCGCGCGGCGCTTTGCGAAGGACGTGAGGTGCCGGTCGGGATCGGGTGAATATGCGCGCGCGGGATGGGGACATTTAAAAACCCTTTTTCAAACGCCGAGGTGGCATTATGAAGGCCATGCCCCGCCGGCACCCATCGTTCATCCCCCCAAAAAAGATGCGTCTTGGTCCAATCGATCTGGGGGCAATATTCCGGATGGCTTAACGCGCCGTAAACTCCCCTCGGCGTTGAGCCTCCTGCCAGAGCCAGATTAAAGACTCCCCTCTGATCAATCGCCTTCCGGGCACTGGACACCAACTGTTTTGTAACGTCCCGGCAAAGGTCTTGATAATCAGCGCGAACAATCAATCGAGTGGGGGATAATCTCTTTTTCACTTTGCGTTGCGGAGAGCGGAAAAGCACCTCCGAATGATCCCGGAAATTTTAAAAGAGTTTAGAGGGTTTTAACCGGAGAATGTCCGCCGAAATACTTTCTAAGCCCAGTGATCACCTTGGCACTGAAGGATTCCTTGGTTCGGGACTCAAGCCGCGCCAAAAGGGCGTGCGTAATGACCGGCGCGGAAACCCCTTTTTCAATCGCATCCTGAACAGCCCAGCGCCCTTCGCCGGAGTCGTCAATCCAGGCCGGAAAAGACGAAAGCGTGGCGTCTTCACGAAACATGGTTTCACTCAACTCAAGAAGCCAAGACCTTACCACGCTGCCCTGATTCCACAAATGCGCAATTCTCTCAAGATCCAGCTTAAACTCGGAGGCTTTGAGCAGCGCAAACCCCTCACCATAAGCCTGCAGCATGCCGTATTCAATCGCATTGTGAACCATTTTCACAAAATGCCCCGATCCGCTTGCCCCCACATGGCGATAGCCCTCGCGAGGGGCAAGAGCCGCGAAAACGGGCTCCGCCTGCTTGAAGGCCGCCGGATCCCCGCCGGCCATAAGGCAATACCCTTTTTCTCCGCCCCAAATTCCGCCGCTTGTTCCCACATCCAGATATTGCACATTACTGCCGCCGCATAAACGAGCGCGGGCTATCGAATCTTTATAATAGGAGTTCCCGCCATCGATCAGCATGTCCCCGGTTGACAAGCGCGGAAGAAGTTCGCTCACGGCATC
>JAHFHI010000284.1 GCA_023246995.1 Candidatus Omnitrophota bacterium | reverse complement strand
GTCAAAAAGCAAGGTTATGTCGATAATTACCGGGGAATACGGATTTCCTCGACGGGGCGCAGGTTTGAAATACGCCGGGCGACGGTTTGGAATCTTTTGGATGCCGGCGGGCATTATGCCGGGCAGGCCGCCGTGTTTCGGGAAGTTTATCCCGTTTCCGGATAGGCTTCCTCCCGTGACTTCGGTCACAGTTTTTTTAGAGCTAGATCCGTACGCTACACCTTAAAAACGGAAGGGAACTGCCATGAGCATGCGACTTGAAACGGCCCCGCTTAGCAGAAAATGCCTCTTTTCTTTCTTCCTCATCTTTGTGGGCATCGGCTATCTCCTCGGCCTCGTCAATATTTACAATAATACGGGTTTTAGCTACACCGGCCTGGTTGTGCATTACCGCGGCGAGGCCGGCGAAGAGGTCCCCCCTGAATTCGCCTCAGCCAAGCTTGTCCAGGAACATCACGTGCATTTATTCAGCCTTTCCATGTTATTTCTCATGGTCGGAATGATTTTTTCTCTCACCAGTCTGCCCGAAACCCTGAAATGCATTTTCATATCGGCGCCCTTTATCGGGATGCTGCTCGATTTTACGGGTTTCTGGCTGCTGGTTTTCCTTTCTCCGGTGTTTGCGTGGGGCTCCATGGTATTTGGGGGTGTCATGGCCGCTTCATTTTTTCTTTTAATTGGGCGGCCCTTGTATGAAATGTGGATCCTTCCTCTCTGGCGGCACAAATGGGGCGAAGAAGTCCCGGTTTTTTTAAGGTGAGGGAAAAGGGATTCATGGGCAGGAGAACAGCAAAGCATCTTTTGTTTGCGGTGTTTTTTTTCTGTTTAATGGGAGTTTCGGAGAGTTTCGGAGCAAAAAACTTTGGAACGTCGCCGGATGAAAAGACGGCCCTCAAGGGAGCTCAATATGTGGGGTCGGAGTCCTGCGGCGCCTGCCATGAAGCGGAGGTCAAGGCCTTCCAGCTCTCGACCCATCAAAGGGTCAGCCTGCCCCAGGAAGGGCTCGAAGTTCAGGGTTGCGAAATGTGCCACGGCCCGGCAAGCCTCCATGTTGAGACTAGCGGCGGGAAAAATAATATTTTGAACCCCAAACGCGATATGGCGGCTTGTTTTCAATGCCACGCGGAAAAACAAATGGAGTTCCGGCTTCCGTATCATCACCCGGTGATGGAAGGCAAAATGAACTGCACTTCCTGCCACAACCCCCACGGCCAGGACGTGCGGCCTTGGTCCGCGACCACGATGCAGGGTGTCAATGAGGCCTGTTTCAACTGTCACAAGGAGCACCGGGGACCCTTTGTCTTTGAGCATGAAGCCGTGCGCGAAGGCTGCACCACCTGCCATCAGGTGCACGGGTCCTTGCATCCCAAGATGCTCGTGGCCCGGGACAACAATTTGTGCCTGCGCTGTCATACCCAAATTAATTTTCCGACCATCGGCAAATCGAGCCATTCCGGACGGCTTCCTTCAGGAACATGTTTTTCAGCCGGGTGCCATACGGCTGTCCACGGCTCTAACTTTGACGACCATTTGAGGTATTAAATAATGGCGAAACGGTTCTTGTTTTTCGGGGTTTTGGTCCTCGCCCTCGCGTTTGGCGCCGCCCCGCTCCGGGCCGAGGATGCGGAAGTTGAAGAGGGGGATTACGAGCACCGGGGCACCATGACCCTTCTGCCGCTTGACTATGCCTTTGTCGAAGGCGATCAGCACCGCTACCGCGAGCATCACTGGAGCCAGGAAGGCTACGAGGGCGGGATCGAGAATTTTGAATTCGAAGAGCACTATATCCCGGCCGGACTTTCAGCCTCGGTCGACGGGCACGCGCGGATCCGCAATAACGATTATGAGGTCAACGCGCTTCTTGAAAAAGAAGATTTCGGTTACGTGAAGCTCGAATACGAGGAGTTCAGTAAATATTATGACGACATGGGCGGGGTTTACGGCCCCTTTTCCGCGCTAAGCCCGAGCACGCTCAACCGTGAGCTTGAAATGGAAATCGGCCATTTCAGAATCGAAACCGGTTGGACACCCCCGGAGGCTCCCCATTTGATCTTCGCCTATGAAAGGCATTTTAAAGACGGGGCCAAGTCTCGCCTGACCTGGACCCCGGTCACCATCGGGTCGCTGGGGCGCAATATTGGGCCTTCGTTTCAGTATGTGGATGAAATCGTCGACGGCATAGAACTTCGTGAAAGCCACACCCTGACAGGTTTTGAGCTGAAAGGCAGGCAGGCCTGGGAGTGGTCGGAGGCCGAGCTTCAGCGCGAAGAGCAGAGCCTTTCGACCGGGGTCACGGCCTCCACTAAAAAAATCCGCGTCCAGGAGCAAATGCCTGCTTATCATCTTTTTACCACCACCGAATCCGTGGAGCGCTGGTTCCGGGACGACTCGGTGTTCACGGGCTTGGCTTATCACTACCTTCGGATCGGCAATAGCGAAGTCGAGAATATTTTTGAAATGGATGAAAACCGGAAAGTCACCAATTTTACCAATCCCAAGCAGATCCGGGATGCCCGCGCGGAAAACGAATATAACAGCCATACCTGGACGGCGAACGCCATGTTTCATCCGTTTCGGAATTTCAGCGTCACGACCAATCTCCGGACCGAAGCCATGGATCGCTCGGGCAATTCGACATATCCTTCCGATTCGACGCCTGTGGCGGCCGGCGGCGCGGCCCCCGACGGGGTGATCAATACCACCGAGATCAGCACGACCGAGGACCGCCTTGGCCGCGTCGGAGAGGGCGTCTCGCTTCGTTTCACGGGCATTCCCCGCACGGCTGTCTATAACG
>JAHFHI010000029.1 GCA_023246995.1 Candidatus Omnitrophota bacterium | reverse complement strand
GATAGGTCACGGCCTTGACCTCGCATTTCTGGTCATGGCGCTTCGGGTCAAAAACTCCGCCGGCGGCCGAGACGCGCATCCGGGTTCCGGAAATTTCTCCGATTTCAAATTCCCAAAAAACGTGGCCGTAGGCCGAGAATTCAAAGAGGATCTCCCGGAGCCATTTCAGAAAAAGCTCCTCCGGTCCCGGCGCTTCGAGGGCGAAAAAACGGCTCACGGGCCGCAGCGGCCCGGCTTTCATTTTCTCAAGATCCGTGATCACGGAAAAAAGCCCGAGCGCGCCCTGGGTTAAAAGCGATTCCAGATCCGGACCCCAAACCCGCAGTCCGAGATCGGCCGTATGCTCGAAAGTTTCGAAGCCGCCGCTGTTCATGGCAAGAAAAAACCCAAAGAGGCCGTTTGCGCGTAAACAAACCGGCCGGCTGTTTCAAGCCCTTCGCTCTTGAAGGGCCTCCTGAATCTTGGTGAGGAGCGTTTCCATGCTAAAAGGCTTACGCAGTGCCGTGTAGATATTGCCGAGGTCAAAGAGGCGCTGGGGAATTTTTTCGTTCACGCTCGCGATGATGACGGGGATGTCCGTGATCTTGCGTTCCGTACGAAGCCGGGTAAAAAATTCCTCGCCGTCCATGACCGGCATGATCATATCCAGAACGATCAGATCCGGCCGTTCATGGTCGAGAATTTCAAGAGCTTCCTTGCCGTTAAAGGCGCGCAGGATGCGGTAGGACTCGCCCTGCAAATAAAGTCCGTAGAGGGTGTGAAGATCCTCGTCATCCTCCACGATCATAATCGTCTGTTCACGCATACCGGCCCGTCTCCTTCTGGCGCATCATAACGCGGGAAATTCTACTTTAAAGATGGCCCCTTTGCCAAGCCCTTCGCTTTCGGCCCAAATACGCCCTCGGTGAAGGACCGCGATGTCGCGCGAAATCGTAAGGCCCACCCCGATCCCCTGGCTCGAGGCGGTTTTTTGCACAAAGCGGTCGAAGATTTTTTCAAGGTCGTCTTTATCGACCCCGATCCCGGAATCCCGCACGCTCACCAGAATCCTTCCCATCTCTTTTTTGCTCGCCACGCGGATCGTGCCGCCCGGCGTGAATTTCGCGGCATTGCCGATCAGGTTTAAAAAAAGGCGGTAGAGCATGTCGCGGTCACCCATCATGGCGAGGCGTTCCGGCGAAAACCGGGCTTCCAGGATAATTTTCTTGTCCCGGCAGATCGGTTCCATGTCCTGGCGAACCTGCTCCAGCACTTCGTTTAGATCAAGTTCGGCTTCGGCCAGACGGGTCATTCCGGATTCAAGGCGCGAAAGATCCATGATGCTCGTGATGGTACGCATCAAACGTTCGACATTGGCCTTGAGAATGTGCATCACCTGGCCGTATTTGGCGATCTCCCCCTGCTTCTCGAGCTCTTTTTCAAACCATCCGACCGCCATCTCAAATTTGGCGGTGGGGGTCTTAAGCTCGTGCGCCACGTCCCGGATCAGCGATTCCTTCATAAGCTCAATGCGCCGAAGCTCGGTCACGTCGCGCATCACGCCTTGAATCACTTTGACATTCCCATCGTAGTCCAGCATGGGCGTCAGATTCACCAGGTAAGAAATTTCGGTCTTGCTCGCGCGGTGGATGTGCGTGCTCGGGATATTCGTGACCGCCTGTTTGGTGCGGGATACCTTCTCGAGCTCCTCCTCGAATTTCTGGCGCGATTCGGGCGTTTCAAGCGACAAAAGCAGCCCGAGGCCTTCCAAAAGCAGTTCCTCGCGGGTGCAACCGGAAATTTCCTTGTTTAGAAGCGGCATCTCGCCTTCGGGCGTGAGAGTGAAAATAATATCGCCCGCGTTTTCGATCACAAGACGGTATTTTTCCTCGGATTCTTCCAAGGCCTCGGTGCGAAGCCGGAGATTATCAAGGCTCCGGGCAAGTCTCGCGACCATTTCATTGAAGGCTTCGCCGAGGTCTTCGATCTCGTCAAAGGAGCGGATGCGGGCGCGCGCCGAGAGATCCCCGGCTAAAATTTTTTCGGCCGTGCGCTTGAGCGTAAAAATCGGACGCAGGGCGATCCAGGTAAGCCCGGCCATGAGCAGGGCCAGGAAGACTGCCATCAAAAAGGCCTGCAGAAGCCGGCGCTGAAAAATCTCCTGAAGTTCGACTTCAAGATACTGCTGCGAAAAGAAAATGAGAACCCGGCCCCGGCGCAGGCCCCGCACCTCGATCGGAACCCCGACCGCGTAGACATCGCGCCCGAAACTCTTGACCCCGAGGAAATCCCTTTCAAGCTTGGGAAGCATCGCGTGGGTCTCGTTACTTCCTCCTCCCACCAGGCTACCCTCCATATCTTCGACGCGCACCTCAAGCACATCGGGCCGTTTGCTCATCCAATCGATATTGGCCTCAAGCACGCTCTGATATTTGAGGACGAGCGGCACCTTGATGGTTTCGGCAAAGACCTCGGCGATGGCCCGCAGACGGCTTTCGCTGCGCTCAAGCACAACCGCCCGGACCGTCCGGAAGGTGGTCCTGAAAAGAAGAAAAAGCATCAGGCTTACCAGAACCAGCACCGGCAAAGCCAGCTTGTAGCGGATGGACATACGGAAAAACCGGGTGTTTTTCCTCGGCTTCACCGGCGCTTGCATGTTTTTTCGGGGGAACAAAACCATTTTACAACCTCACAAATAAGGCCGCCGCCAGCATTCAAGGCGGCTTTTTGCTTTACACCCCACAGGGGGATTGCCTATAATGCCGCCGCCTTCAGGAACTTGCAGCTATTTTACATATAACGATTATGAAAGCCGGAATCTTTACTACCACGATTGAAAAGATTGTTGACATGGGGGTTCAGGAAACCCGCCATTTCAAGCTTACTTTTGACCCGGGCACGGTTTATGACTTTGAAGCCGGGCAGTTCCTCAATATCCTGATCCCCGAGACCCCGGAACATAAAGCCATCAAACGGCCTTATTCGATCGCCTCCCCCCCGGTCTGGAAAGGGTATGTGGTCCTGTGCTGGAAACGGGTGGCCGGGGGCATCGCGACCAATTATCTCTGGACGTTAAAAGAGGGAGACAAGCTAACGATCCAGGGCCCGCTCGGGCGCTTTACGCCGCGCACGCCGCTCCCCCAATCCATCATTTATGTTTCAACCGGGACCGGGATCGCCCCCTTCCGCTCCATGATCCACACCCTGCTCGCCCAAAACGCGCCCTGCGAGATCTGGAATATTTTCGGCAACCGCTACGACGAGGATATCCTTTATAAGGAAGAGTTTGAAGCCCTCGCGGCTAAATACCCCCGATTTAAAAATGTCTTCACCGTTTCCCGCCCCAAAACCTGGAAAGGCGAAACCCAGTATGTGCAGTTCATGCTCAAAAAGTATATTCCCGATCCGAAGGACAAGCACGTCTATATTTGCGGCCTGACCAGCATGATCAACGAGGTCCAGAAGACCGCGCTCGAAATGGGCTTTACCAAAGAGCAGATCTTTTTTGAAAAGTACGATTGACCGGCTCTCACCCCGGCCAGCCGGGGCCAAAGTAGTGCTTCTTTTTTAAGCTCATCTCCCGGATGAGCGGAAGGTCGGCCGGAAGAAATCGGTAGCGGCTCATTTCTTCGAGCAAAACCCATCGGTGATCATGACAATCGCGCCGGAAAGGTGTGCCGCTCACCCAGCGGCAAAGATAAAAATAAAGCCGCGCCCGGCGGTGGGGATAGACATATTCGCTCTGCCAAATCAGTTTTTCGGGAAGGATCTCGATGCCGAGCTCTTCGCTCACTTCGCGGATCAGGCATGCCGGAATGGTTTCACCGGACTCGCGCTTGCCCCCGGGAAATTCCCAGTAACCGGAATACCAGGCCCCGGGTTTTCTCTGCGCAATGAGAATACTCCCCTTGCGCTCGATAATCGCGCAGCCGACATCCGTCGGTGCGTTCGCGTCAGTTGTCACTTTTTCCTTCCCTCCGGACTCTCCGGCCAAGCCGGCTCCTCTGTTATTATTTCAGTTCTGTGTTTTTCAGAGGCCGCCCCTTCTCCCCTTAGGGGAGAAGGCGGGGATGAGGGGATTTCAAGCCGTCACGTCGCCCTCACCCAACCCTCTCCCCCAGGGAGAGGGGAAATTTTCGCAACTTGAGTTATAATACGCTGTGATTCCGTTCCGCGACGCCAACCCATCTTCGCGCGTGCCCATTGTAACGGTCGGGCTCATCCTGATCAACGCGCTCTTTTTTCTTCAGGAAGTCGGCATGGGCGAGGCGCTTCAAAGTTTCATCTACGCCTACGGCGTGGTCCCCCAGAAATGGCTTTTTGCGGGCCAAAGCCCGGAACTGATGCCAAAGGCCATTGCCGCGACCTACCTGACTTCCATGTTTCTCCACGGCGGGTGGATGCATTTGATCGGCAACATGTGGTATCTCTGGATCTTTGGAGATAATATCGAGGACCGCCTGGGCCATCTTCGCTTTCTGATTTTTTATCTTCTCTGCGGTATTTTGGCCGGGGCCGCGCACACGGCTTTCAACTTAAACTCCGCGATGCCGGCCGTGGGCGCAAGCGGCGCCATTGCCGGAGTGCTCGGAGCCTACCTCGTGCTTTTCCCCCACGCGCGCGTCCAAACCCTGGTGCCGCTTTTTCTTTCCTATCAAGTCATGGAACTTCCGGCATTAATCGTGCTCGGCGGATGGTTTTTCATGCAGTTTCTAAACGGAACCGCCTCGATCGCTCTGACGGCCCAAGGCGGAGGCGTAGCCTGGTGGGCCCATATCGGCGGCTTTCTGGCAGGTATCGTCCTTTTATCCGTCTTTCATCCCCGGAGAAGGCGTTAACCCGATGGCTCTCCCGGAAAAAGGCCTTCAACCGCTGGATCCGATTCTAAAAGAGCTTGGGCTTCAAAACAGCGACCTTGTGGAGAATTCGACCGAGCAGCTCACGCACAAGATGGTGGCTAAGGGGCGCAAGGGCCGGGAACTCACCTTGAATGCCCAATCTAAAATTCTTCACGCACTGAATGCCTGCCAGGCTGAAAAAATATTTAAGCTCGCGGATCTTTTTAATTACAGAGGCCGGTAAAATCTAACGCGCGTCACCAGGCGGTGGGCTGATAGTCCTTCAGGAATTTTCCGAAAACGTGGCGGCCGGTCAAGAGGCCCGAGAAAATGGGGTCGAGCAGGCGCGCCGCGCCGTCCACGATATCAAGAGGCGGCTCAAAGTCGTGCACTTCTTTTTTCGCCTGGCTCAAATGCGCCGGGTCCTCGTCGGTGATCCAGCCCGTATCCACCGCGTTCATAAAAATTCCGCTTAGAGCGTAATCCGGGGCCGAGGTAAGGGTCAGCATGTTGAGCGCGGCCTTGGCCATGTTGGTGTGCGGGTGTTTGTCGGTTTTATTATACTTCGTGAATTTTCCTTCCATGGCCGAGGCATTGACAATGTGCTTGTCGCCGGTGGGCGTGCGGGTCATGAGCGGTTTTAGTTTTGAGGCCAGGATAAAGGGCGCGACGGCGTTCACCAAATGAACTTCGAGCATTTCAGGCGTTGAAACATCCGCGAGCGCAAGCCGCCAGCTGTTGATGTTCCTTAAATCAACCTGCTGGAGATCGGCGTCGAGT
Organism: Candidatus Omnitrophota bacterium; assembly: GCA_023246995.1. Lineage (GTDB taxonomy): Bacteria > Omnitrophota > Omnitrophia > Omnitrophales > Aquincolibacteriaceae > JAHFHI01. The sequence goes on along the minus strand of JAHFHI010000029.1, from coordinate 3,399 downwards.
TTCCCGGCGGGAAATATTTCCGGGTCCGGCTTGGCTTCCTCATCAAAATTATAGGGAATCATCGAAAGCTTGGCCGAGGCCCGGATGCCGACGGCCGGGCTTTTTCCGGGCCAGGCCTTGAGCACAGTATTTTCAAGCGCCGTTTCGTCGGCCGGAAGCATTTTGGATTCGAGCGCGTGCTTGCAGTGCTCGTGCGCCTGAAGGAGCCCTTTAAGCGGCGCCGGCAAATCCTGAAAAGCCGTTGATTCCCAATCCATGAGATGCCGGTAAAAACCGGGCGGCTTGCGCACCGTTTGCGCGGCATTATTGACAAGAAAATCAAGATCCTTTTCGGACGCGAGCAGGTAACGGGCAAACATTTCCACGCTCGGCGAGTGGCGAAGATCGAGGCCGTGAATCTGCAGGCGCTCTTTCCAATCCGAGAAATCTTCCTCGCGGCTGAAGCGCAGTGCGGCATCGTGGGGAAAGCGCGTGGTCACAAGCGTGCGCGCCCCGGCGCGAAGGAGCTTGAGGGCCGTGAAATATCCGATCTTCACCCGGCCGCCGGTCACAAGCGCGGCGCGGCCTTTCAGGTCCGCGGTCTGATAACGTTTCCGGTAATTCAGATCCCCGCAGGCCGGGCACATGGTATCGTAAAAAAAATGAATGTCGGCATAGTCTTTCTTGCAGACGTAGCAGTGGCGGGGATTTTTGAGCCGGCCCCGGGAGGGCAGGCTCTCGGCCTGATCGGGTTCGTGAAAAACCGGCGCCTGGCGCGTTTCCCGGATCCCGGTTTGATCCCGCAATTTGCGGTCGTGCGTCTTCCACTCTTCCCGCTTGATTTTTCGCGCGGTCCGGGCCACCAGGCGGTTTTCGTGAAGCGTGGGATGGGAAAGCCTGCCCGCCGCTTTCATGAGCCGGATCCGGTCTTCTTCGCTAAGCGTCGCCAAATGCCCGGGCTTTTCGATCAGGGCCTCAAGCACGCGCAAGGCTTCCTTCAATTCTCCGGAAGAGAGGCTTTCATCAAGCGGCGGGTATTTCATGAGGGGGCGATTCTATAAAAGTCCTCTTGATCTGTCTACAAAACAGAACGGGAGACTTCGGATGCGCTGCCTCATGCCGGGCGGCGGTAATCGTCCGGCAAGCCCTCGGGGAGATCTATCGTGGAAAGTCCTCGCGCGATCGAGGCAAAAAAATCCGCGAAGTTTTTCTGAAAAGTTTGAACCTTGGAGGCCATAGCCGAACGCTCGAGGGCCGTATCGGTGGCATCCTCCAGCACGATAAACGCGGTTTTAAAATCCCGCGGCGCATTTCCGAACCCGGGGGTACGCGGGCCCTCAAGCGATAAAATATCCTGCAGGCTAACCGCTCGCCGGGTCCCCTGGATGGTCAGGCTCGTTCCCATGTAATAAGGCCCGGACCAGGTGCCGTTTGAATTTTGCACTTCCACATAAGGCCCGCCGCCCGGGTCCCCGGATCTTTTGTAGGGACGAAGCGGCCGGCCGTCAAAAAGCCGGGGGTTATCGATGACATAGCCCACCTTAACCTCGGAAGCCTCGAGCGCTCCCATAAGATACAGATCAAGATCGTGATAGGGCATGGCCGAAAGGCTGCGCTTCACCGCGCTTTCGTCAATGTAGCTCTTGGCAAGGGTGAAGGTTCCGTTACCGTTGTCGCTCCAGTCGTTGCCGTCCATGGGCGAAAAATCCGAATCGTAAAAAGCGCCCCAATGGGCAAAGGACCGGCCGAGCATGCCGTAAGGGTTCCCGGCCTCGGCGGTCAGAAAAATGCCGAAACGGTGGAGCAACTCCTGGCTCAAGACATTCTGCCATAGCCGCTCGTTACGGGCCTCTGCAAAATCGGAAGTTGAAAACCGGAAAGCCGATCCCGAATTGAGTGCGGAATCCAGATACAAAAGCCCCTCGAAATCCCCGGCCGGGCCGGAACCGAAAGAATCCCGGTAGTCATAAGCATCGTCCCCGATTCCTTCCGTATCATTGAAAGGGCCCAGATAAAAAGTGCCGACGCCGTTGTCGCCGGAGGCATCCCGGTCTTCAAGGCTAAGCGTTTTGGCCGCCTTGAGCGTCGGTGCAAAAATCAGAAAATCAAACGAGTCTTCAAACCCGGCGAGAAACTTTTTGACGATCTCGGCCGCCCATCCTCCGATTTCATCGCCCGAACCCGTAAAAGCCGCAAGGCCGAAGTCGCGGGCCGCTTCAAGAATCGCCGGGTCTAGCTCGAGGGTAAAAACCGCGGGCGCCGCCGGGGCCGCGATTTCGGCAATTTTTCGCAATACCACTTTATCCACCCAAAGCCCGCCGGAAAAGCCGGGGTTCAGAAATTCAATGTCAACGCGGTGGCTCCCTCCGCTCAAAGAGATTTGCCCGGCGTTGTAAACCGCGAAATTCCAATTGTGATTGGGCACCTGAATGTTATCGGCGGCCAAGGCGCTATCCGCCCAAACGCGCATTCGCGCTTCCTCACTCGCGGTCACGCCAAAAGCATAAACCTCAAGATCGTAAACACCCGACGCCAGGTTTTCGAAGTCGGCGTGAAGGCGCCCGCTTCCCCAAAGGAGCTGCGCGTTTGCGGCCATGTAATACTGACTGCTTTCGGTACTCATGGTCTCGCCCTGGACTTCGGGGCGCAGACTGCGATAGGCAAGGCCGCCGGTTTTCCGGATAAGGATCCGGTCAATCCAAAGATCACGGACCGGCGCATCATTCATGAACTGGACGGCAAAGTCATTTGTCCCGGCCCCGAGCTCAATCCCGCTGAAACGGTAGCTGTGGTAATGCCACCCTTCATTTTTGACCGCCACCGGAGCCCCGGCCACACGCCCGCCGGCCAGGACCTGCATCTCGGGAAGTTCCCCGGCGCCCTCCACGCCAAAGGCCTGAACTTCGATTTCATAGGTGCCGGCTTCCATCCCCTGAAGGCTTGAACGGACCTCCCCGGCAGACCAAAGCAACACACCGCCCGCGCCCTGATAGCTCTGGCCCGAGATATTCATGGCCTCGGCTTCGAGCACAAAACGCTGGGGCGCGAGCGAAAGCGCGCCTGTCCTGCGCAAAATCACGCGGTCCACCCAAAGCCCCCGCTCACCAAGATCGTTAAAAAACTCCAAACCCACGCGATGGCTGCCGGCCTCAAGTTCGATTCCGCTCATGGTGTAGCTTTGATAATTCCATCCGGTGTTGCTGACCTCGATCGCACTTCCAGCCATGCGGTTGTCGGTGAGCACGCGCATCAGCGGAAGCTCGCTCCCCTCTTCGATCCCGAAAGCCCGGATTTCGATTTCATAAATACCGGACTCAAGCTCCGGGCTCGTAAAACCAAGCGCCCCGTTGGCCCAAAGCAGAACACCGCCGAACCCTTTATAAAACCCCGCGCCCCCGATTTCCATGTCCTCTGCTTCAT
>JAHFHI010000028.1 GCA_023246995.1 Candidatus Omnitrophota bacterium | reverse complement strand
GGGAAATACGCGAAAGCCATGCGTGAATTTCAGGAAGCGGTTTGGATCCGCAGCGATTGGAATGAAGCCCGGGTGGGTCTTGTCGCGGCGCGCGCCGGTTTATACAGGCTTGATACAAACTTAAAAAGAGAATTGACGGAAATTCTGGAAAATGAGGACCAGATTCTCTGGCATCCGGAGTGGCTTGAAACTCCGGTTGCCCGGTTGAGCGACTTTTATCTCAAAGGAATCTTTGCCATGCGCCAGGGAGACTACCGCCGGGCGATCGTTTATTTCGAGAGCCTTCAGCCCTCAGAGCCGTATCCGTCGCTTCGCCGCCGCCGGATCCGATGTTACTTAAAAATCAGTGACCGGAAGCGCGCCTCCGACCTTTTAAGGGAAGCGTTGGAGGAAAAGCAACCGGATTTAAGGGATTTGCTGGCTTTTGATCCCGAGGCGGATCCCGGACTTCGGGAAAAGCTTAGGACCCGGGCTGAAGAACTGGCTACGCGCGGGCTGCCTTCCAGTTCCTGGTGGCGCAAGGGCTCGGAGGGGAGCAGCCTCCTTTCTGAAAGAGCGCGGATCGGAATTTCCGTTCAGTTAAAGCCGGGAGCGGTTCGTCTCCGTCTCGCGCTGTCCAATAAAGCGGACCTGCCGGGCTATTTACGCTTTCGTTTGTGGGATGGGAACCTCGAAGAAAGAATCGGGCACCTTTATGTCCGCGGCAAAGCGCGCAAACTCTATACTTTGGATCTGGAAAGCGCCGGAGGTATCCGCTGGCTTGAAGCGGAGCTCTTAAATGGCGGGCTTCAGGGCAAACCCGGCGCTCGGGTGGAATTCGGTCCCGTGGAGGTAAGCTATCCCCATGAAACTTAAGCGGCCTTTCTTATCCACGGCGCTTTGGACGGCCTTAGGCAGGCTGGGCGGGCTCATGATTCCCTTCTGCATCGCCATGATTTTCGGAGCCACTCCGGAAACAGACGCCTTTTTCTTTGCTTATAGCGTTATTTTTGCCCTGCTTAATGTATTCGGGCATGTCTTTGAATCCGCGCTGGTGCCGCACCTTGCGCGGCGCAAGGCCGAACCGGAGGAGGTAAACCGGCTTGCGGGAGATATCCTGCGAACATGCCTGCCGCTTGCGGCCGGGATTTCTCTGGCGATCGCGGCCGGCTTGGGACCGGGCCTTCAGGTTTGGGGAGGTCTTGAGGCACACGGCGCGCACCTGACAGGCCGTCTTTTTCTCGAGATGACTCCCGGCTTTCTTTTGGCCATCCTGGTGGCGCACCATCACAGTTTCTTCTGCGTCTACAAGCAGTTCTGGTTTGCGGCACTTTCGCCGCTTATCAGGGCATGCGTCATGCTGGCGGCTGTTTTCCTTTTCCACAAGCCGTTCGGGATTCACGCCTTGAGCCTGGGTTTTTCGGCCGGCGAGATTCTTCGGTGGATGGCCGCTTACGGGCTCATGCGGCGCTTGACCCCCGCGCGGCTTTTATTCCCGGGCCCGGGGAGCACGGCCCACGCGGGATTTTTTTTGCGGGAAGCCGGCTTCCAGATTCTGGCACTATTCGCCGTTAATTTGGCGCCGCTCGCGGATCAGTGGTTTGCCGCGCCTCTCGGCGGGGGGAGTTTAAGTCTTCTCAATTACGCCGACCGGCTTTTACAAATCCCTTATCTTCTTTTTATCAACGGTCTCCTGCAGGTCTTTCTCTCATTCTGGTCGGATGATTATCACGTAAGCGCCCCCGAGGATTTTGCCCGGCGTATCCGCAGGGATGCCCGGGTTGTCCTCCTGGCGGCGTTCGTGCTCGGCGGAATCCTCTGGCTGCTGCGCACGCCGCTGATTGAGCTTATTTTTACGCGCAGCGGCCTGGCGCTTGCGCAAAGAGATCTCCTAGCCGGGATTTTCGGATGGCTTGCCTTAGCGCTTATCCCGGGCATGATCCGCCTTTTTTATGCGCGGGTCCTTTTTGTGGTGAACCGCTCCCGCTTTTACGCCCTGCAGGCTTGGGCGGAGTTTTTATGCAAAGTTGCGCTCAATTATTTTCTGTGCTTACGCTACGGCATTATGGGAATTGCCATGGCCACGCTGATCAATTACGGATTCGCGTCCGTCTGGCTTCACGTTGCGCTTGACGGCTTTTTGAGGTCCCACAGCCGGCAGGTCCCCTCATGAAAATTTTCTTTTCCACTTTCTATGATTCCAGTTTCGGGATGGGCGGGGCCGAGCAGGTGCTCCTTGATTTAGCGGCGTCGATTCAGAGCCATTCCGGGGATGTGGCTCTCTGCGCGGTGAATCCCGGAGATTTAAGCGACCGGCTCCGGCAGGCTGGGGTGCGGGTCGTCGAGCTTCCCCGAACGAAGGCGAAGACCTGGAAGATTTTAGAAGGCTATCGGTCAATCCTGCATGCTTTTCGGCCTGATATTCAGCACTCTTTTCACCGGTACAGCGCCTTTTTGCTGGACCTTTTTTTCTCAAACCACGCGCCGATTATTTATACCGAACAGGTCCTGCGCCGCGACCGGCGTCTTTTTTTCCGCTACGGCCATCGGGTCACGGCATGCCATGAGACCGTGAGGCAAAATCTGATCGCTCATTACGGGGTTCGGCCGGATCGTGTGGTGACCATCCCCAACGCCGTTAAAAAACGGGATGTCTCGGCGGCCAAGCTTGAAGGCTTGCGGGCCCGCTATCCGCGCAGCGGCGGTGAAGTCTTTGCTTTATGCACGGGACGTCTTGAAGAGCAAAAGGGGCATCGCTACCTGATTGGGGCGCTCAAAGTCATGAACCCCGAAATTCGCAGGAGGCTCAAAATGTTTCTGGCCGGAGAGGGGAGCCTCCGGCCGAGCCTCATGCGCATGGCCGGAGAAGCTGGGGTTCATGAAAACCTGGTCTTTTTGGGGCATGTCCCCGAAGTCCCGGAATATCTGGCGCTCTGCGATTTTTTTGTCCTCCCGAGCCTTTGGGAAGGACTGCCGCTTTCCGTGCTTGAGGCTTACAGCCAGGAGCGGCCTGTTTTGGCGACCGACATTCCGGGGACCCGGGAGTCGGTGCAAATCGGGGTGACGGGTTTTCTTGTCCCGCCGGCGGATGAAAATGCGCTGGCGCTGGGGCTTGAGCGGTGCGTCAGGGATGCCCAGGGCCTTCGGGCCATGGGGCGGGCCGCGGCCCAGTGGTGGGCCCGGGAATTTTCTTTTGAGCGGATGATCGAAGGTTACCGGAAGTTATACCGGGAGATGCTTTTAAAAAAAAATCCCTCATGAAATTGACCCTCCCGTTTCTTTCAACGCGATTCGAAGAGGATCTGCTCTTAACCCTTTTGGCGACCCCCGTATGGTGGATCCTGGGCTTCAATTTTTTTATTTACCAGGCCGTTGTCTTTCTGTGCTTCTCAAAACTGCTCATCGCCAAGATACGCGAAGGCGAGCCGCTGGCCGTTCCTAAGCCGGCCCTTTGGCTGGGGCTTTTCCTCGTCACCTATGCGGCTTCGCTTTTAATCAATGCCCCGAGCCAGCCCGCGCAGCGGGTCATGGCCTCGGTCAATAATTATATTCTTTTCCTGATGGGTTTTGTCCTCATCCTGGTTATTTATCATGCGAAACCCGGGCGTTTTTTTAGAGGGCTGCTTGATTCCTGCGCGGCCCTCACGTGGATCACGGGCCTGATCGCGATTTTTTTTCTTAAACTATGGTTTTCCGGCAGGCGCGGCCTTGAAGTCCCATCTTTGAGCGCGACGCTTTTGCCGTCCCTGGCCAGTTATCCTTTTTTTAATATGCTGGTTATTTTGAGAACCAATGCCGTGGATTGGTTTGTGGAGGATGTGCCGCGGCTCTGCATCTACAGTTCGGTCGTGACGGCCACCGGGGGATTCATGCTCATGATTCTTCCGTTTGCCATGGCCCGCTCCGGGTTTAGACGTCGAGCCCCGGGTTTCGGAGACGTCCTCATGTTTCTGCTGGGTTTCATAAGTCTCGGCGCCTCATTTTCACGCACCGCCCTGTGCGCTTTTGTGGGAGCGTTTGGCCTCGTATGGGTTATCGAAAGGCGCGCAAGATGGTGGATTCTTCTGGGCGCGGGGGTGCTTTTCTTTTTAGGCTCGGACATGATTTTTCGGGGCATTTCCTGGATTTTCAAGGCGCGCAGCGCCAGCACGGTCGGCCGCTTTAACCTTTATTACGACGCCGTGAGTATCGCCGCCGAAGAAAATTTGCTGCTTGGGATCGGCGTGCGCTTACGCGAGGGCTTTACCATGATGTCGATCGGTTCCCACGCGACCTATGTCGGGCTCCTGCTCATGAGCGGGCTGATCGGTCTCTCATTTTTTATTTTATTTCAGCTATCGGTTTTTAAAACCTGGCTGGCTCTGCGCGGATGTCTCAAGACCCGGGCGCAGGGAGTTCTCTGGCGCGCGGCCGGCGTTTCCTTCTTGGGTATCAACGGCTGGATCCTGACGGAAAATGTCGACGGCCTTCCGTTCATTTGTTTCGCCTATTTTCTTAGCACGGGTGTGATTTTGCTTTTGGCGCGTATTTTCGAGTCCAAGCGGTTTATCCCTGAAGAACCCCAGCTTTTCGGGAGCTTGCCGGCGCCTCTGGTATAGCAAGTTTCATCATCGACCTTCTCTTAATTACAGGAGCCATTTTGCCCTTGATTTTTGAGTTGGTGATAGGTATCATGTAAGCGCTTACATAATATTGCCTGATTGGGGATAGGATATTAAATCATTTATTTTGATTTAAAATCAAATATGGTGTACTCTATAATCGTGCAAAATAAAGCTGGGTACGGAAGAAAAATCATAGCCTTGATCCTCTCGGGGTTCTTTTTTTTACGGGGCGCTGCACCGCTTGCGGCCGAATCTTTTTATACGATTGCCCCCGAAGAGCCGCAAAATAGTGAATTTCCTCTTACGGCCGCGACGACCCCTGAAAATTCTGTGCCGCAGGAAACGCTGCTTCTGGGAGGAAGCTTGGACTTCCTGGGAGCCAGTGAAGTTTTGGAAATCAGTCAGGCAGCATCATTTCCCGAGATCGGTCCGGATCGAAGTTTCCCCGCCATCAAGCGCCTCCCGAGGGATAGCATGGGGGAGCGTACGAGATTAAACGGTTTTGCGAGCCAAACCAATCCCGACGGAAGCCGGGACTACAGCCATGCGGATGTCCGCATGAGTTCGCCGCGCCACGCGGAAGTGACCTTTCAACTGTTTAATACCACCTCCTACGGAGGGGCGTACTTCAGCTATGACAATTTCGGAACCGGTCCGAAAGAGAGCCTTAATCTCAATGCCGTGTTTGGGCAGGCTATGGTGCTCGGGCTTGGCGATTCCGGAACAGGCCTTGGGAGCGTGCGCCTCGAACTGACGGATGCTTTTGATCACCGGGCCTCCGTGGTGCTCACGGGAATCACGAATGTCGGGATGGGCTGGAGCGTGGATTTGAGCTATTTTTCAAGCATTGATACAACCAAGATTACGGCGATCGCTTTTGTGATGGAAGGCCGCGCGGTGGGAAAAAAACTTAATATCGATTGGGGAGAGTTTTACTACATGCCTGAAGTCTGGAGCGACCCCGGGAATGCCCCGATCACCCGACTTCCGTTGACTTCGGGCGGAAAGAAACCCGGGCTCGAAACTTTCGCGGGCACGGGAAATCCGGATCTCGAACCCCAGGAGAGCATCGCCCGGGTGGAGCGAAACGACGGCCAATATGCCGAAATCGAATTCCGGCTTTTGAACTCATTTTCCTACGGAGGCGCGACGCTTCATTATGACGATTTGTCGACTTTGCCCATAGAAACCATAAATCTGGAAGCGGTTTTTCCTGCCGGGCTCGTGATCGGGCTCGCCAATTCCGGGACGGGCCTCGAAAAGATACGCCTCGAACTCCGGGACAGTTTAGGGCGCCGGGATTCGGTGATGCTTCAGGGCATCAGCCGCGTGGGTAAAGGGTGGAAAATCAGTCTCGATCAGTTCGACGAAATCAATATTCATGAAATCGCCGACATCAGTCTGATTCTCGAAGGCTATTATCCGGATGTGAAACTTAATTTGGATTGGGGCGAGTTCGCGGTTCCGGTGGAAGTAAACGGCCAGGCTTATGACACGACCACCCTGACGAGTTTGGGCGGGATTCCTTCGCTTTTCGCATCCGGCGGAAACGATATTCCCGGCCGGCCTGAAGGAAAAGTGACCCTTCAGCAGTATCACGCCGCGGAATTTGATTTTGTTTTTGATATCCGTGCGGATGGGGCGAGCTTGGCGCGCGTCACCGCCACGGCGGGATATTTCGACCGGTACTTTCGAGGGACCCCGTTTGCGCTTCCCGAGCGTTTTATCTTGGCCGTACGGGGATCCGAAGGGGGAAGAACCAAGGTGGAAATTGCGGATATTTTCGGGACAAAAGCTGTTTTTGTTTTAAACCTTGAAGCGGTCTATAGAAATTTCACTTTAGATTTCAGCCTTCCGGATATCCCGGCCAGGTTTGACCGGCATTCCATCGCGTCAATCAGTTTTGTCGAGGACGAAAGCCTCGGGCTTGCGCTGAAGCACGACCTGATCAAGGTCAAAATGCCCGGGCTTCATTTTGTCCCAAAGATTCTGCCGGCCGCCTACGAGGAAACCAAAGAACGGTTGATCTCAAAAGGGCTGTCTTTTTTTACTCTCGGCAAGGGTCTTGACCCCCGAACGCATTTTCCCTATGACAGCCTGGAAGCTGACGGGTTGCCCGAAGAAGGGGCGAAATTTACCCAGCCCACGCTGATTGGTTTTTATCTGCAGATTTTGGGAGAGGTGGTGCGCGGAAACCTGCAAAACGGCATGACCCGCGAGCAGGCTCTTGCCGAAATGGGGTTTGTCATGGACGGGCTTTTAAAAGCGCAGCGCGATTTTGGGTGGCGCGGACTCCTTCCCTGGCTTGATCTGGAACCGGAGGTTTATCCCATCACCACGACCATCGGCCTGGGCGATAATGCCAATCTTGCGCAAAGCATGGCTGTTGCCGCGGGAGCGTTGGAGCTGGCCAGGCTCTCGGGAGCTGAAGGGCTCCTTGCCCAGGAAGTCATTTCCAAACTTGAATCTTTTCTGGATCTTCAAACCGAGGGGTATCAGGCTTTTGTTCACTTTTCGGCGGGGGTGCTTCAGCAGGCATTTATCCGTGAAAGCCTGACCGGCATGGCCGGGGTTTTTGATACGTTTCTCGACCGGCTGGCGAATGAATTCCGGGGAGCCATCGCATTTCTCAAGGTTCGCTATCCGGGGCTGCCCAATGAAATCTGGACCGAGCTTCTTCCCATCAAGAGCCAATACACGGATGTTCACGGGCGGAGCATCGAGAATTTGGCCTATTACCAGGGCGGGGCATTTCAGGCGTTTTGGCCGCTTTTGCGCAATAACGAGCGGGATTTTATCGGATTCCGGAACAATCTGGAAAATGCTTTCGTGACGTTTGCGGATCATTCCGCCCGGTATCAGCTTCCCGGTTTTTTGTCCGCCAGCCAGCGTCCGAGCAAAAAGAGCCAGGGAGACTATTATGGGGTTATGGGAGTCCGTGAAATGGCGGAATCCTCCCTGTCGCATGCCCGCGAATTTTTGACGGATGTGGCTTCGACTTACGGAATCGCAAGCGGGGCCTCGGTGGACGAAGCCGCGGCTCTTGAATGGCTCCAGGCCATTGAGGCATCCCTTCCGGCCCTTTCGGCCGGAGAGGGGCTTTTTGACGCGGCGCGTTCGAATACCGAGCTCGCGCGGCGCGTGCTTGGGATTGATGTGGCCTCCACGGTCCTTGGTCTTGAGGGAAAGGGCCCGGAGGCTTTTGAGGAGTATTTGCGCAACCGCGATCTTGAGCATGATTACAATCGTCTCTACGACAGCGTGAGCCGTTCACTCGGAATAGAACGTACCCCAAGCGAAGCCGCCCGGCCTCCTTCTGAATTCCCGGACCGGTCCCTTGCGGTCTTCAGCCGTTTTACGTCCCAAAGCGGCATCAATAATTTTCCGATTCAACCCGCGACATTCACGGGCACGCGCTTTCAATACGGCGCGCTTCAGGGAGGTTTCGGCGGCCAGTTTTGGGTGCTTGATCAGGATTATGACGCCCAGGCAAACCAGCTGGTTTTAGTTTATTCGGCGGCCGACAGCCCTAAGGAAATTAAAATCGAATTCAAAGACAGCGCCGACCGGCTTTTGATCCCGCCGGTCATTCAGACTCTTGAGCCGAGCGTTCAGGACAAACGTGTGGTGATCCAGCTTCCCAATATCGCGGCGCTTCAAGCCGTGCGCAAGATTTTGCTCGTGGTGGACCAAAACGCGACCCAGGATACGAGCGGAGATTTCTATGTCCGGGCCCTTGATTTCCTGCATGTTCCGTCCGCCCAAAATCTTTTGCCCGAAGAAGGGCTGGGCGCCGGGGATTTGAGCGTTTTCCCGACCCCGGCCCGCGTGGAGTCTTTCAGCGAAAACGCGGATGAAACGTTGGAGACACTTCAGAGCGGAAGGCAATACCGGCTTGGCTTTGATCTTTCCAGAGGGACTTACGCCGGAATTTCCATTCATTTTAATCCGTCGGATTCCGGAGCCGGAGCGGATTTGACGGCGCTCGGGCGGGTTGTTTTTGCGCTTAAATCCGGCAGTGCCGCGCGCCTCAAAATCGAAGTGGAAGATACGGCCGGAAGACGGGCCGTTTTTTACGCTACCGGGATTGATCTGACAAAGTCTTATTATCAGTTTCTTCTCGCCTCCCTTGGCCTGGGCGGGCCCGACGTAAAAAAGGTCAAGAGAATCAATTTTGTAGCCGATCAGAACACGGCAGCCGGGCAAGGTTCTTTTGAGCTCTATCTTGGCGGTATTTTGATCGTCTAGAAACCAGCCAAGCGGGCTAGCCCTACAAGGAATGACTATCCGATGGACGGTTCCTCTCTTCCACTTGATTTTAAGCAACCGGGCGCGTTTTCATGGGCCGGTCTTTCCACCCATCCGGTCGGTATTCCCGAACTCCAAGCCTATATCCTTAAGCTTGTCCGCGAAGATAAAAAAGGCCTGATTC
>JAHFHI010000283.1 GCA_023246995.1 Candidatus Omnitrophota bacterium | reverse complement strand
TGAAAAGCTGTTCGACCACTTCTTTTAAAGTCGGCAGCATGCCGGCATGATGAAAGGCAATGCCCTGTTCGACTAACTTTGCGAGGTCCCGGGCCGAGGGTTCCGCGGTGAGGTTGTAGCGTTTGAGCAGGGTTTCGTAGCACCCTGTGATTTCCGAGCGCTCGGCATCGGTGATCAGGTCAAAACGCATGGCCTCTAGGGCCAGGGATTCCGCCCGCCGCCGTCCGAAGACAAAATAAATAGCCGGGAGACGTTTTTGTTCGATGAGGTGCTCGATCAAAGGCTCGATCCGGTTAGCTTTGGGCCGCACAGGGCGCATGCCCCGGCGTCTTTCCCGGGGGGTAAGTTTCCAGTTGTCCCGGCTCAAATAACCCTGCGCCCGAAGATCCTTCAGGCTGCCCAGAAGCCGGCCCTGGCATTGAAAAAGAAAATGAAGCGGAACCGGGCGGTGCGATTCTTCGATTACGTCGATCGGCCGATCGTGAATGGTGCGGATCCAGGCGGTAATCTCGCGCACGTTCGGCACGGTGGCGCTTAGCGCCAGGATCTTAACTTCCTGCGGCGTGAAAAGGAGAGCTTCTTCCCAGACCGTGCCGCGCTCCGGGTCGTCAAGATAATGAACCTCGTCGAAAATAACCCAGGCAATCTTGCGGATACGCTCCGGATTTTCAAAAAGGGAGTTACGGTAAATTTCCGTAGTCATGATAAGAATGGGGGCGTCAGCCTGAATTGAAACATCCCCGGTCAGGATACCTACTTGTGCGTCGGAATAACGCGCCCGGAAGTCCCGGTATTTCTGATTGCTCAAGGCCTTGATCGGCGCCGTATAAATAATCTGCTCGCCCGCGGCCATGGCTTTTTCGATGGCGTATTCCGCGATCAGCGTTTTTCCCGCACCCGTGGGCGCGGAAATAAAAAGAGAATGCCCTTTTTCGATGGCTTCGATGGCTTGTTTCTGGAAAGGGTCGAGCTCAAAATTCATGGCGGCGCATTGTCGCACAAAAGAGACCGCGCGTCGAGTTTGAGCCGCCACGCACGCTTTTCTTATGTTATCATGCGCCGCGATGGACCCTTTTAGCGAAGATCCCAAACGCCTGACGGCCTTCGAATGCCGCCGTTGTAACGCGTGCTGCCGTCAGCCCGGTTTCGTCTACCTTGAAGAGGGGGAAGCCGAAAGGCTTGCGCGATTCCTGAATCAGGACGTTTATGAGTTCACGGACCGTTTTTGCGAGATCCGTGACCGGAAGCGGCTTGTGCTTAAAAAACTTCCGGATGAGGCCTGCATTTTTTTAACTCCCGAGGGCTGTGCTGTTCATCCCGAAAAACCCGGCCAATGCCGGGATTTTCCCGTCAAATGGCGTACCCCGGCAAGCCTTCAGTACTGTGAAGGACTAAAAACACTAATCCCATAACCTATTTCAAATAAAGGAGATATAGCTTAGAAAGAAAGTGGACTTAAAAGGTCCGGTTTGTTACAATTTAGTCAGGTGACGCGATGAGATTTACAACCAAGACCGAATACGGTTTGATTTGCCTGATTTATATGGCCCGCCATGCCGGGCAGACGCTGGACCCGGTGACCATCAAACAGCTAGTCCATGCCGAGCATTTTCCCCCGGCCTACACCGAAAAGATTTTTCAACGCCTGCGCACGGCCGGGATCGTAGCCTCGCATCACGGCCAGCTCGGCGGTTATGTGCTGGCGCGCTCGGCTTCGCTTATCACGCTGCGGGAAGTCGTTGAGGCGCTCGAAGGCCACACCTTTGACGTTTTCTGCGAGCCGAGAATCCGCTCTGAAATTACCTGCAATCATTTCCCGCTCTGCGGGGTCAAGCCGGTTTGGAACAGGACCAAGGAATTGCTTGATGAATTTTACGGTTCGATCAGTCTCGACATGCTGGCCCGTAACGAACTGCGCTTTGAGCCGGTCGGTTCGAGCCCCAAACCCTCCAGTGAAAACCATGGAACCTAAAAACGCGTCGCTTCAGGAATTAATCGGCCGGGAGTATCAATACGGTTTCAAAACTGAAATCGAACCCGGCATGACCGTAAAAGGTCTCACCGAAGATACGATCCGTTTCATTTCCGCGCACAAGGGCGAGCCGGCGTTCATGCTCGAATTCCGGATGAATGCTTTTCATCAATGGCAAAAGATGACGGAGCCTCGCTGGGCGGATCTCGAGTACCCGCCGATTGATTACCAAAACATCATTTATTACTGTGAGCCCAAGCAGCAGACCCAGAAACCCCAGAGCCTGGAAGAAATCGATCCCGAACTGCGCCGGACTTTTGAGAAGCTCGGGATTCCGCTGATGGAACAAAAACGCCTTGCCGGCGTGGCCGTGGACGCCATTTTTGACAGCGTTTCCGTGGCCACGACCTTCAAGGGAAAACTTAAGGAAGCGGGCGTTATTTTCTGCCCTTTTTCCGAGGCTCTGCGCGAATACCCCGAGCTTGTCCGCAAATACGTGGGCTCGGTGGTGCCGGCCGCGGATAATTTTTTCTCCGCCCTGAATTCCGCGGTTTTTACAGACGGTTCCTTTGTTTACATCCCCAAGAACACGCGCTGCCCCATGGAACTCTCAAGCTACTTTAGAATCAACACCGAAGGCTCCGGCCAGTTTGAGCGGACGCTCATTGTCTGCGAAGAGGGAAGCCATGTGAGTTACCTCGAAGGCTGCACGGCTCCCAAGTTTGACACCAACCAGCTCCACGCCGCGGTGGTGGAGCTCGTGGCGCTCGATGACGCCGAGATCAAGTATTCCACCGTTCAGAACTGGTATGCCGGCGACCCTAAAACCGGCAAGGGCGGCATTTA
>JAHFHI010000282.1 GCA_023246995.1 Candidatus Omnitrophota bacterium | reverse complement strand
TTTATAGCGGCGATTCTTTTTTCCAGAAGATCCGGAGCGTTTTTACGATTCACAATCTCGGCTATCAGGGCCATTTCCCTCCGGATTCCCTTCCGGCCACGGGCCTGGGGTGGGAGCAATGCCGCATGGACCGGCTTGAGTTTTACGGCAAGATCAGTTTTCTGAAAGGCGCGCTTCTTGACGCCGACGCCCTGACCACGGTGAGCGCCCGCTATGCCCAGGAAATTCAGACCAAGGAATTCGGTTCCGGGCTGGAAGGCGTGCTGGCCAAGCGCAAGGATCATCTGCACGGGATCGTCAATGGCATTGATTACAAGGAATGGGACCCGGAAAACGATGCCGATCTGGCAGCGCCTTACAGCCTGAAACAAATCGAGAAGAAAACCTCCAACAAAGCGGCGCTTCAAAAAGAAAATTCTCTTTTGGCCGACGCTAAAGCGCCTCTGATCGGGATTGTCTCAAGACTTGTCGATCAAAAAGGGCTCGATATTCTGATTCCGGCCTTCGACGCTCTCTGGCAGCTCGGCGCCCAGATCGTGCTCCTCGGCACGGGTGAGGAAAAGTATCATCATGTCCTGCGCGATATCGCCAAGAAAAACCGGGGACGGATCGGCGTGCACATTCTTTTTGACCCGAAAATGGCCAAGCGTATTTACGCCGGCTCCGATATGCTGCTCGTGCCTTCTTATTATGAGCCCTGCGGGCTGGGGCAGATGATCGCGCTTCGCTACGGAACTATCCCCGTGGTGCGCGCTACCGGCGGCCTTGCCGACACGATTCAGGAATTCGATCCCCGCACCGGGAAAGGCAACGGATTTGTTTTTACGGAATACACGTCCGAAGAACTCGTGCGGGCGATTGAGCGCGCCGTCCAGACCTACGCGAGTGAGAAAAAATGGGTCGAGCTTATCGCCAACGCCATGACCAGCGATTTTTCCTGGGCCGCCTCGGCCAAAAAATACGTGCAGCTCTATGAGCAGCTTCACCCCCAGCGGGCCGGACGCAAGTCCTAAGGAGTTTTCCCTGATGATGAGCGGGCTTGAAATTCTAAAAATCGGAAAGTATGAAATTTCGTCGCGCCTGATCCTGGGCACGGGCAAATACACCACCCCGGAATTAATGGTAAGCGCTCTTGAAGCCTCCGGCGCGGGGATGATCACGGTCGCGGTCGGGCGTGTGGATCTTTCCGGCCGGCAGGGTAAAAACATTCTTGATTATCTGGACCGCCGCCGCTATCTCATTCTTCCCAACACGGCGGGCGCCTATACCGCGCAGGATGCCGTCCGGATCGCGCGGCTTGGCCGCGAGGCCGGGATCGGGGATCTTGTGAAGCTTGAAGTGATCGGCGATAAGAAAACACTTTTGCCCGACACCCTGGGGCTCCTTGAAGCCACGCAGATTCTGGTACGCGAGGGTTTTACCGTAATGCCCTATACCAATGATGATCCGGTGATGGCCAAAAGGCTCGAGGATGCCGGAGCGGCCTGTGTGATGCCGCTCGCCGCGCCGATCGGTTCCGGGCGCGGGATTCAAAACAAGTTGAATCTCAAATTTATTCAGGAGGCGGTTTCGTGCCCGGTGATCGTGGATGCGGGCGTGGGCACGGCCTCGGACGCGGCGGTTGCGATGGAGCTCGGCGTTGACGGCATCCTTATGAATACGGCCATTGCCGAGGCGCGCGATCCGGTGCTGATGGCGGCGGCCATGCGCGAGGCGGTTTCGGCGGGGCGCAAGGCCTTCCTGGCCGGACGTATGCCGGTGCGCGAATACGCTTCGGCTTCAAGCCCCCAGGAGGGGTTGAAGCCGCTTAAAGTTTAGGCCGCATTTTCCCGTTGAAAATTCCCCCGCAATTAAAAAACATTCGCTTCTGAATAAAGAGGGAGAAGTTTTAGAAAATGTATAAAATAACTTTTTTGCCCGGAGACGGAATCGGGGTTGAAGTCACAAAAGAGGCCGTTAAAATTCTCCGTAAGCTCGCGGAAACTTTTCATCTTGTCTTTGAAATGAGCGAAGGGCTTGTGGGCGGAGCCTCGATTGACCGCTTTGGCGTTCCGCTGACTCCGGAAACCTTGGCGCTCGCGCAATCGGCGGACGCGGTTTTTTTGGGCGCGGTCGGAGGCCCGAAGTGGGACGGCCTCGAAGCGGCCAAGCGCCCCGAGAAAGCGCTCCTTGAACTCCGGAAATCTCTGGACGTGTTTGCCAATCTGCGTCCGGTCCGCATGTTTGACCAGCTTGCGGCCCACTCCACCCTTAAAGAAGAAGTGGTGAAGGGGATTGATCTTTTGATCGTGCGCGAGCTTGTGGGCGGGATTTATTTCGGCAGGCCCCGGGGCATCGTCGCGCTTCCCGACAGGCCGGGGGAGCAGGGGATCAACACCGAGCTTTATTCCACCCCGGAGGTGGAGCGCATCGCGCGCAAGGCCTTTGAGCTTGCCCGCAAAAGAAGGCGCAAAGTCACCTCGGTTGACAAGGCCAATGTGCTTGAATCAAGCCAGCTCTGGCGCAAAGTGGTCACGGAAGTTCATAAACAATATCCGGATGTGGCGCTTGACCACCGCTACGTCGATGACTGCGCGATGCAGCTTGTGCGCAACCCGCGGCAGTTCGACGTGATCGTGACCACCAATCTTTTCGGAGATATTTTAAGCGACGAGGCGGCCATGCTGACCGGTTCGATCGGGATGCTGGCCTCCGCCTCGGTCGGTAAAGACCACGCGCTTTATGAGCCGGTCCACGGTTCGGCCCCGGACATTGCCGGCAAGGACGCCGCCAATCCGCTGGCCGCGATTCTTTCAGTGGCCATGATGCTTGAATACAGCTTT
>JAHFHI010000281.1 GCA_023246995.1 Candidatus Omnitrophota bacterium | reverse complement strand
ACCAGCGCGGCAACTGGTACCTTGAATTTGTGACCTTCGCCAATTTTAAGGCCAGCCAAAACATTCAGTATCAGTTTCCCGTGACCCATCTCCCCCGGGAAGTTTCCGAGAAGATGGGAACCGGCACGTCGATTGATTTTGTTGCCGGACTTCCCGGCGTGGCCGACATCCGGGGTGTTGATTTCGTGACAAGGCGCGTGGATTTGGAAAAGGGAGGGGTGCATTTTTTTGGTCTCAAGCAGATCGGCACGGGCACCGCACCGGTCTTGGCCGCCGACGGCGTGACTATCACGCATAGGTATCATCATCAAGCCGGCCTCGAGCTTGTTTTTCCGCCGGCCCAGCCCTTAAATTTAAACGGGAAACCTTTGGTGCTGGGGGTGCAGGCGTCCTCGCCCGCGCATTATAGAAGTATGACTTTGACCGTGACCGATGCCCGGGGCCGCTCGGCAACATTAGTGTCGAGCGTGAACAGCTTTCGCAGGCCTTCAGACGGGCAGGTCGTGATTGCGGCCGCGGTGCTTCGCAGAAGGGGAATCGATACGAGTAGAATCACAAGTGTAAGTATTAAGGCGACCGCGAATATCAGCGGAACGCTTACCCTGACCACGGACCGGCTGCCTCTTCCCGCTGGCGAGGTTCGGATCGGAAATAATAATCTCGGGGCAGGGCAAAGCACCCCGCCAGTCCTGGGTTCGAGCAGCAGCCCCGTTGATCAACCGCCTGCACCTGGAGCGCCGATTGTGACAGCCCAGGCGCCTGCGCTCCTGTTGGAGCCATCGCCCGTGGTGACAGCGCAGCCTGTGGCTGTCGAAACAGCGCCAGCGGTTTTTCCCCTCAATTTATCGACGGTCCCGGCGGTTTTACCCCCGAGCCCGGTTCCGGGAGCCTTCGGGAATTACATGGCACTAGGTTCGGGGGGGAACTATACGATCACTAACGGTCTTGTGACGCTTACCGCGGCCAATGAAATTCCCAGCGTCAATCAGGTGATCAATGCGACTTATCAACCCCAAACCGTCAGCAATTACCTTCACATCGGCCCTTTCATATCGAATTCGAGCGGCGTCAAAACTTTTGCCACGCTTAAATCCGGCGGGAAAGCGGTCTTTTCCGATCAGCTTTCGATTCGTTCAGGAGGAAATTTCGAGCCACGGCAGAATCTTCCCAATTTTGTCCAGATTAACGGCCGATTTATTCCTTTGAGCGTTGCAAAAACAGGTTCTAACCCCCTCGGATGGCCTCAATACAGCGTTTCTTTTACGACGCCGCAGTTGCAGAGTGACGGAACGGACAAGATCAAATTTCTTTCTCCGGACATGGATCACACGCTTGTTCTGGAATACGCGATCAGTCCTAATGCTTTGATTTGGGCAAGATTTAACAGAAGCACATCATACAGCCCGGATCAGCCGAAATCCTATATCCGGTTTATTTCAAGCAAAGGAGAGGTGATCCTGCCGACCGGGCTTGAGGATCATGAGGTCATTCTCGATTATCATTTCGACACGCTTGGCTCAAAGCTGATCCTTATTGCCGACAAACGGACTGTGACATTGAATGTTCCGGCCGCGCTGCGTTCGGAAGTCCGGCGCGCGCAGGCCGAGACAAAGCCGTCGGATCTCCTTGAGAAGGCGGAGCGAGAAGGCTTTAGACTCGGGGTGCCGGACATGGCCACGCTCGCGAAATTTTTGATGGGAAAGAGTTATCCGGAGCAGGACGGGGAATCCGCGCTGCGCGCCAGTTTGCAGACGGCCATCCGCGTGACCGGCGAAATTCTGGACGGAATTGTCCCCACGGGATTTTCGGGGCTGTCCGGAGTCGGAGCCTATGTATGGCATAACCGCGCCGCGATTTTGGAGCAGGCCAAGGCTCTTCGCGAAGTGGAATTGAGCGGCGCGCGTTTAAAGCAGCTCGGAATCGACGATTCGTACCAGGCGGATCTCCAGGATTTAATCGGCGCCAGGAACGACGCGTTCGCGATTTTAGGGGTGCCCGTCCCCGAAGAGGTGACCCCCAAGGCGCTTCATGAACTCCTGGATGATTTCGGCTCGCTTCTTCAGACCCACCATCCCAACAAAATCCTGGTGCTGACTTACCAAGGGGATCTATCCGATGAGGAGCGCGAGAAGATTTATAACCGCTTTGACCGCCGGGTGATTATTTTGAAAGGCCCGCATCAGGATTTGATGAGCCTTCTCTACGGCCGGGATTTTGGGCCGATGCGGCGGTGGGACAGCCAGAATTCCAAATGGGCGAACCGTATTTTGATCCGCGGCCGGGACATCACGGGCGAAAATTTGACCGAAGCTGAAATGTTCGCGGCCTCGCTCGTGGTGGCCGACAAACTTACCCTGGATGAGGAGCTTAGCCCGGTTTCAAGGCAGTTGCTTGAAAATAACCTCGGGCTGAAACCCGCGGATAGCGTCGCAAAGGATATCCTTTACGGCCTGCGTAATGCCTCGCTTACGGCCGATGAGATCAAAGATCAGCCCTCGGATGTTTATACGGTGGTGAGCCGGGGCGAGAACGCGGTGCGCATGATTTTTAAGACGGATTTGGGCGGCAGGATTCAGGGTCTGATGAAAGCCGTCCGGAGCATTCTCTCCGCCGCGTAAGATTTTAGAAAAGGAAAACCGAAAGTCGAGACCGGGAAGGTTCTAACGGACCTTCCCGGTTTTTTTTTGAAAAAAGAGGATGCCGGGGAAGGCGCATCCCGCTGGACCCCTGATAGAGCGGAATTTTTTCCGCTTATTTTCTATATCTCGGTGACGGTAAGCGTATGGCCATCAAGTTCGAAGTGATAATTGTAAATCAGGCAGG
>JAHFHI010000280.1 GCA_023246995.1 Candidatus Omnitrophota bacterium | reverse complement strand
CATCATATCGGCGCCCGAACCCGAGGCCCACATAATCGGAAGCAGGCCCATGAAGGCCGCGGCCACGGTCATCATTTTGGGCCGCACGCGCTTGACCGCCCCGTGAACCACCGCTTCCTCGAGGTCCGACTCGTTATTCATACGGCCCTTTTGCCTGGCGTCTTCATAAGAAAGATCCAGAAAAAGGAGCATGAAAACTCCGGTTTCGGCGTCAAGACCCATCAGCGCGATCATGCCGACCCAAACGGCAATGGACATATTATAACCGAGCGCCCATAGAAGCCAGACCGCCCCGATCAAAGAAAAGGGAACGGCCATCAGCACGATCCCGGTTTTGACCCAGGATTTGGTGTTTAAATAAAGAAGGATGCAGATGAGGAAAAGCGTCATGGGTAAAACCGCTTTCAGGCGTTCGCGCACGCGCAGCATATTTTCATACTGCCCGCTCCAGACGAGCGTGTAGCCCGAAGGCAAATGCAGTTTGCGTGCGACAATCTCCTTGGCTTCCTTGACGTAGCCGCCGATATCGCGCCCCGCCATATCCACGTAGACATATCCGGCCAAGAGCCCGTTTTCATTGCGGATCATGGCCGGCCCCGAAACCCTGCGGATCTCCGCGATCTGGGCAAGCGGAATGTGCTGGCCCGAGGCGGTCGGCACCAAAACGCGCTTGAGCTTGTCGATATCGTCGCGGAACTCCCGCTGGTAGCGGACCTGCACCGGATAGCGCTCGCGGCCCTCAATCGTAGTCGTGATGTTCTCACCGCCGATGGCCGACATGATGACCATTTGCACATCCGCGATCGCCAGGCCGTAACGGGCAATCTGGTCGCGCTTGAGATCAAAATCCAGAAAATAGCCTCCGGCCGCGCGCTCGGCATAGATGCTGCGCGTGCCCGAAACGTCTTTTAGAATTCCCTCCAGCTCAAGCCCGATGGTTTCGATTTGTTTTAAGTCCGCGCCCAGAATCTTGATCCCGACCGGAGTGCGCACACCGGTCGTGAGCATGTCGATCCGGTTTTTAATGGGCATGGTCCAGGCATTGGTGGTGCCGGGAATTTTCAGAGACTCATCCATGCGGCTGATAAGCTCCTCATGGTGAATATGGTCCGGCCAAAAAGACCGGAAAGGTTTTTGAAGCGGCTCCGGCAGAAACGCATACCATCGCCGGATCTTGGGCCACTCCTCCTCGGGTTTGAGCTGCACCACGGTTTCCATCATGGAAAAAGGCGCGGGATCGGTCGAGCTTTCAATCCTTCCTGATTTTCCGAACACGCGCTCGACTTGCGGAAAACTTTTCAGGATCCGGTCCTGTTTCTGGAGCAGTTTTTGGGCCTCGGTAACCGAAATGCCGGGAAGCGTCGTCGGCATGTAAAGCAGGTCGCCTTCCCAGAGCGGCGGCATAAACTCGGAACCAAGCATCCTATAAACCGGAATCGTGGTCAGCACCAAACCAAAAGCGGCGGCGAGCGCGGCCTTGCGGTGGCGCAGCAAAAACCGGCAAACGGGCTCATAAATTTTAAAGAGCACCCGGCTCACCGGATGTTTTTCCTCCGGATAATAAGTTCCCACGGCAAGCGTGGTGGCGATCTTTGAAAGCCACGGCCAGCGAAACCGGAAAGGTTCCATGCGCGCGAAGAGCATGCGCATGGCCGGGTCAAGCGTTACGGCGAGCACGGCCGCAAGCGCCATGGCCAGGTTCTTGGCCCAGGCGAGCGGCTTAAAAAGACGGCCCTCCTGGTCAAGCAGCGTGAAAATAGGCATGAAAGATACCGCGATCACAAGCAGGGAAAAAAAGACCGAGGGCCCGACTTCTTTTAAAGCCTGAAGCCTCACGGCATGAAAATCCCCTTTGCGTCCGCCTTCGATCCACTGTTCGAGGCGCTTGTAGGCGTTCTCGACTTCGACGATCGCGCCGTCAACCAGCACGCCGATTGAAATGGCAATGCCCGAGAGTGACATCAGGTTCGAAGTAAGGCCGAGGCCGTAGAGCGGGATAAAGGAAAGCAGGACTGCGACCGGGATCGTCACAATCGGAATGACAGCCGACGGAAAATGCCAGAGAAAAAGCATGATCACAAAACTTACGATGATCATCTCTTCAAAAAGCTGGTGCTTGAGGGTGTCAATGGCCCGGACAATTAATTCCGAGCGGTCATAAAGAACTTTTATTTCGACTCCTTCGGGCAGCGAAGCTTCAAGCTCCTTCAAGCGCGCCTTGACGCGGCGGATCACATCCAGCGCGTTTTCCCCCGAGCGCATGATCACGGTGCCGGTCACGGCATCTCCCTGTCCGTCGAGGTCGGCAAGGCCGCGGCGAAGCTCGGGCCCGAGCGAGACGTTCCCCACATGCTTGACGAGGATCGGCGTCCCCTTCTGGTCGGTTCCGACCACAATCTGCTCGAGATCCGCAATCGAACGCACGTAGCCACGGCTTCGGACCATGAACTCGGCGCCGGAAAATTCCAGAAGCCGTCCCCCGACCTCCTGGTTGCCTTTGCGGATGGCCTCTGTTACCGAGGTGAGCGGAATGTTGTAGGCCACGAGCCGGTTGGGATCGATCGTAACCTGATACTGTTTTACAAATCCGCCAAGCGACGCGACCTCGGCAACGCCGGGCACGCTTTGCAGGTTATAGCGCAGAAACCAGTCCTGAAAGGACCGGATCTCCTGAAGGTTATGACGGCCTGTGGGGTCGACCAGCGCGTACTGAAAAACCCACCCCACGCCCGTCGCGTCGGGCCCAAGCTCGGTTTGAACCCCTTCGGGAAGCTTGGCCGTGATTTTGCTCAAATATTCGAGCACGCGGCTTCGGGCCCAATAAAGATCCGTGCCGTCCTT
>JAHFHI010000279.1 GCA_023246995.1 Candidatus Omnitrophota bacterium | reverse complement strand
CGCCTTTAAAGTCATGAAACCCGAGGAACTCCAAGCGGCCTGTCTGAAGCAAAAAAAAATCATTCTGGATATCGCCATTGACCAGGGAGGCAATTTCCCCGAGGCCCGCTCTACAGCCTACCGGGACCCGCTTTACCGAGACAGCTTCGGCAATATTCGTTTTGGCGTGCCCAATATTCCGTCTTTTGCAGGCCGCGCGGCCTCGCAGGCCCTGACCAAGGAGTCTTTGCCGTATACTTTGGCGCTCGCCCAAGGGCTCGAACCCGCATTTTTGAGTTTCCCGGAACTTCGGACAGCTTTGAATACGCGCGAAGGTAAAATAGGCCTTGAGGCCGTCGCCCAGGCGCATCGCAAATCTCCGGAGGATTTAAAAAATGAAAAAAGCTGAACCTGTCTTTCATCTGGCAAAGAAAATAGCGACGCCGTGGGGTTTTTTTGTGATCAAGACGACGGCCAAAGGGATTTACGCGCTTGATTTTCCTCGCACGGCCGAGAAGCCGCCCGTATGCGCCCAAGAAGCTTGCCGCGCCCAAGCATTGAAATCCGCGCGAAAGCAGCTTGGAGCCGCTGCTGAAGTATTAAAAAAGTACTTCAAAGGAGGGCCGGGAAATACCGATAATTTGAAGTTCGATTTGAGCGGCTATACGGCCTTTGAGAAAAAAATCCTTCAGGCGCTTTCAGGGCTCCGGAAAGACGAACGGCTGACATATGGCGGTTTGGCCGTGCGCGCTGGCTTTCCGGGAGCAGCCCGGGCCGTGGGAAGCGTGATGCGTAAAAACCGAATCCCCATTCTTATTCCTTGTCACCGGATCATCGCTTCAACCGGCCTTGGAGGGTATTCCCAGGGGCTTGTGTGGAAGAGGCGTTTGATGAAACTGGAAGAGGACGCTTGCCCCGGGGCTGCTTAAAAAATGCCGTTTTGAATGATTAAGAGGATGCTATAATGCCCCCCCTAAGTTAATCCCCAAGGAGAATCTATGGAAGCTTATTGCGTCAAATGCAAAAAGAAAGTGGAAATGCAGAATCCCAAGGAAGAAACCCTGAAAAACGGCCGGCGCGCCATGAAGGGACAGTGCCAGCAATGCGGCACCAATCTATCCAGGATTTTGGGAAAAACGCAGTCCTGAATCAGGTTTTAACCCATTGCAACCAAAGAAGATAGCCATTATCGCCCGCGACCTAGCGGCTGACAAAAAAGCTGAAGATCCTCTCGTCCTGGATGTTGGCGACCTCACCAGTTTTTCCCGGTATTTTGTTCTCACCCACGGTAATTCGGACCGTCACGTCAAAGCCATTGCCTGGCATATCATCGACAGCCTTAAAGACAAAAAAGAAAAGCCTCTCCACATAGAGGGCATGGAAACCGGCCAGTGGGTCTTAATCGATTACGGGGCCGTCATCGTCCATATCTTCCACCGCGATATCCGCGAATTTTATAACCTTGAGCGTCTCTGGGGAGAAGCTCCCCGTCTATGAAAAGAGACACCCGGCTTCAGGCCCTGATCAACGGGATCGTGACCGAGTATTCCACAAAGCGTGGCCTTGAGCTTCCCGAATCCTTTGAATATGAGCTGGCCGTGACTAAAGATCCTACTCATGGGGATTATGCCTCCAATGTGGCTTTTCGCTTGGCTAAATGGGCTAAATCCCGCCCCAATTTAATCGCTGATGAGCTGGTTTTGCTCCTTGAAGGCGAGCCTAAAAGAGCCGTGGAAACAGGCATTGAGCGCGTGGAGGTGGCCGGCGGCGGGTTTATTAACTTTTACATGAGCAAAGGTTCCCTCGCCCAGGTCTTGCTCGAGGCACACCGGCAGCAGGATAAGTACGGGCAATCCGATTTTGGCAAAGATCGCAGGGTTTTAGTCGAGTTTGTGAGCGCTAACCCCACAGGGCCGCTTACGATAGCGCATGGGAGGCAGGCCGCTGTCGGAGATGCGTTGGCGCGCATATTGGAGGCAACGGGCCATTTGACCCGGCGCGAATACTACCTGAATGACGCGGGCCGGCAGATGAATTTGCTCGGGGCAAGCCTTTTTGCGCGCTATGAAGAGCTTATGACCGGGAGCCCTGTCCCCCTCCCCGAAGATGGTTATCAGGGAGCGTATCTGGCTGATATTGCCCGGGAAATGGCTGCCGAGAAAAAAGACACCCTCCTTAGGGAACCCCGTCCGAATGCCCTGGAATTCTGCCGTCTTTACGCGGCCGAGGAAATCATGAAGGGCATCCGAAAGGACCTTGAGGCCATTCAGTGCCGGTTTGACACCTATTTTAGTGAAAGCACCCTCTATCGTGAGGAGGATGTTGAGAAAGCCCTTAAAACCATCGAAAAGGCCGGATTTCTCTATGAAAATGACGGCGCTCTTTGGTTTCGTTCCACGGCCTTCGGGGATGACAAGGACCGTGTGGTAAGAAAATCCACGGGAGAATACACCTATCTGGCGCCCGATATCGCTTACCACCGCCAGAAATTTGATCGGGGATTCAATCAGCTGATCAATTTCTGGGGACCGGACCATCACGGTTATATCCCCCGTCTCAAGGCCGCGTGCCAGGCGCTTGGGCACGACGCCGAGCAGCTTCAGGTGCGAATCGTGCAGCTGACGACGCTTTACAGGAAAGGTCAGCCGGTTCGCATGTCCACCCGGGCCGGTGAATTTGTCACGCTTCGCGAGCTTATCGATGAGGTCGGCGCGGATGCCACGAGATTTTTCTTTTGCATGCGCCGGATCGAAAGTCATTTGGATTTTGATCTTGACTTAGCCAAGCAGAAATCCCAGGAAAATCCTGTCTATTACCTGCAGTATGCCCATGCGAGGATCGCCAGCCTGCTTAAGTTTTCAACCCGT
>JAHFHI010000278.1 GCA_023246995.1 Candidatus Omnitrophota bacterium | reverse complement strand
GATAAAGGCAAAAACACGCGCAAACAAAAGACTTTGATCGACAGCGAGTCCGCGGCCGTGTTCCTGCAAACTTACCTCGACGCCCTCGCATTCCGCGCCCAGCAGCCTTAATTTCCGGAGTCTCGTGTCCCCTTCCCGATATCCGCGCTCTCGAAGAGCCGCCGTGGCGACCGGGATTCGAAATCCCGAAGCATCGCCAAAGCGGCCGAAGTCCGAGCGTTCTCACCGCCTGACCGTCAGCTATCTCGGCACCGGCTTTTCCGGCCTGCAAATCCAGCCCGGCAAACGGACCGTGCAGGGCGAACTTGAAAAAGCCCTGCAGCAAATTTGGGGGTATCGGATCTCCGCTCAACCGTCCGGCCGCACCGACACCGGCGTGCACGCCCTCGCCCAAATCGTTTCCTTCGACGCTCCTCCTAAATATTCCTCCTCTGTCCTCATCCGCGCGCTCAACCATAACCTCCCCCCCGACGTCCGCATTTCGAATGCCCGCCTCATGCCCCGGCCTTTCCATGCCCGCTTCGATGCCAAGGGAAAAACCTACGAGTACCACGTTTTCAATCATCCGGTGGCCGATCCGTTCCTCCTGGATCGCGCGCTGCACATGCCGCGCCCGCTGGATATTCCCGCCATGCGCAAAGCCGCCCGGCTGCTTGTTGGCCGGCATGATTTCGCCTCGTTCACCAGCAATCCGGGTTACGAGCGCGAAACCACCGTCCGTACCATCCGTCGCCTTTCGATTATTCCGCGCGGCCCTCTTTTGGTGTTCACCGTCAGCGCCGACGGATTTCTCTATCGAATGGTACGCAACATCATGGGCGCGCTCTTGAAAGTCGGCCGCGGCCGCCTGGAACATGCCGGATTTAAACAAGCGTTCAACGCCCGCTCCCGCAGCGCCGCTCCCGAGACCGCCCCCGCGCATGGGCTGTATCTGAAGCGGGTGCAATATGCGAAGCCCCCGCGCCGAAAGAAAAAATAAGCGGATGATTCTTTCGGCTTCCCTGAAGCCGCATTTGCGGCGCTTGTAATGGGGTTAGCCTCCCATTCTCGACAAACCCCACCATTGTTTTTACGTTCAGCAAATGAACGATCTCGAGTTGCAAGGATGGACCGTCGTTCCGACCCGGATCGATTCCGGAGTCCTTTGCAAACTCAGGGATGAAATGCTTCCCGGAGGCACGGCGGGCACTCGCTGCCTCCTGGATCATCTCCTGGTGAAGGAAACCGTCGTTCGCCTGCGGGAAGAGCTTGCCGAAAGCGGCTACCTGCCCTCGAGCGCCGTCGCCATCCAGGCGGTGGCCTTCGATAAAACGCCGGAAATCAATTGGAAGGTGGCTTGGCATCAGGACTTGATGTTTCCGTTTGCCGCTCCCGTGCGAACGCCGGGATTCACGCTTCCCTGCAAAAAAGACGGAATCGATTACGCGCGGCCACCCCGCAAAGTCCTCGAAGACATGTTCACCGTCCGGCTGCATCTCGACGATTGCGATGAAACCAACGGCCCATTGCGCGCCTGCACGGGAAGCCATCGCCACGGCATCCTCGACAGCGGATCCATTCTCCTGCGGGTCAAAGAACATCCCCAGGCCACCTGCCTGGCCAAAACGGGCGATGCCCTTCTCTTAAAACCCCTCATCGTCCACGCCTCTTCCCAAGCCGTCATGCCGCGGCATCGGCGCGTCCTGCATGTGGTCTATCATTCCGGCACCGTCCTTACCGAGTCTTGGCACCGCGCCATTTAATCTCCGCCCACCATGCTGCAGGTCGTCTTGGTCGAACCCGAAATCCCTCCCAACACCGGAAATATCGCCCGGCTCTGCGCCGCCACCGGCACCTTTCTGCATCTCGTCGAACCTCTGGGTTTTGAACTCAGCGATAAAACCCTCAAACGGGCCGGCATGGACTACTGGGCCCACGTCCAGTGGAAGGCTTGGCCCTCCCTCCAGGCTTTGCGTGCCGCCCATTCCTCCGGCCGTTTTCATCTTTTTACCACTAAAGCAAAAAAATCCTACTTGGATGCCCGTTTCCAAGACGGCGATTTTCTTGTTTTCGGCCGCGAAACCAAGGGCCTGCCGGAACCTCTGCTGGCGCAATATCCCGACGATTGCTTGGCCATTCCCATGTCCAATCCCCATATCCGCAGCCTGAACCTCGCCACCTCGGCCGGAATCGCTCTTTATGAGGCTCTGCGGCAAATTCCGCAGATTCCTTCCGCTTCTTGACCCTCCCCCGGCCTCCTTCTATTCTGAATGATCATGAATGGTGAATCTTTTTTCACCCGCCGGGGGATTTTAGGGGCCCTTGTTGTTTTGTTTTTTTCGGGACCCGTGCGAGCGGAATTTACCGCTCCGGAGCTGAACTTGGCCTGGCATCCCGACCCCTTGGCTGAACGCGCTTTTTGGGACACTCCTGCCGCTGAATTTCTTAAAAACAACAAATACTTCTATTGTGAATCGGAAACGGCTTCGAGTGCCATTCTCCGCTGCCGGATCCCGTTTGTTTGGCTGGACCGGCCCATCACCGAGGTCCGCATCTATTGCCGCGACAACAAACCCTACAAAGTCCTGGCTTCCTTTTACAACAAAGGCGATTCCGGCTCGTTGGATTCAGAAAGCCAGAGGACTCTGCAAGCCGGATTGAAAAACAAACTGGACCAGCAGCTGGGCGTTGAATCCCAGCTGATGACGGACAAGATCTCCAACCGGGTTAAAAGCCAGTACCAACGCTGGAGCGGGCAGATTTCCGTCGCCGCCCTTAAATTCAAGAAAGACGAATTTTGCAATTTGGAAATCACCGATCGCCGGGCGGGCGGCAGCCTGCTCGACGACTCCATCAAGGAGAGCCGT
>JAHFHI010000277.1 GCA_023246995.1 Candidatus Omnitrophota bacterium | reverse complement strand
CGAGCAGGTTGCCGCGCTTAAAGAAGGGGAAGTGGCGCTTCTTGAAAACCTGCGCACTGACCCCGGTGAAGAGGCGGGCGATGCCAATTATGCGCAGGAAATTTTTACAACGGTTAAGCCCGATGCCTATGTCTTTGTGGCCTTTGGGGCCGCTCATCGCGGGGCGCACGCTTCGATCGCGCCCCTGATCAATCAACTCCGCCAAACCAAGCCGGATGCGCCGGTCGTGGGCGGCGAACTCATTCAAAAAGAGCTTTACGGTATTCGTGAATTTTTAAACGATCCCGCGGCCGGCCAGAGCGGTGTGGCGGTCCTGGGCGGGGCCAAACCGGGTGATAAAATCGAAATGATGCGCGAAATGATCCGGAACCACCGGATTAAATCTATCATCGTTTTGGGCGCCATGTCCGTTTACTTTTACTTGGCCAAGGGTTTTCCGGTCGGCAACTCCTTCCTTGAAGGAGACGCCGAGGGAGTCGAGAAGTCCGTCCAGCTGGCCTTTGAAATCATGCAGTTTGCCAAAGAATACGGCGTCGAAATTATTCTGCCAAGCGGTTATCGCGGAACCGTTGAGTCCGTGGATATCGAAGGGAAAATCCCGGTGGATCCGGGAAAAATCCAATCCATTAATATTGAAGAAAAAAAGGGACTGCCCGCGGGATTTTTTGGATACAGCGTGGATCAAGCCACGGTCGAAAGGGTCGCTTCGACCATCCAAAACGCGAGTTGGGTGATTCTAAACGGTACCGCCGGTTTAGTGGAAGTCCCGAATTTCAGGACGGAAAATGACGACATTTTGAAGGTGATTGATCAAAGGGCTAAAGACACGGCAAATCCCGCTAAAGTCCTTGTCTTAGGCGGCGATGGCGTTGCCGCGTTTAGCCAGTGGGCCCGGGGTCCTTACGGAAACGACTATTTGGGCAATCTTCCCCAAACCTACACCCTTTCGACCGGCGGTGGCGCTTCCCTGGAATTGATCGCCAAAGGTACTTTGAGCGGCCTGGAACCCTTGGATATTGCCCAGGAAGAGACCGCGGAAAAAAGGCCGGTCACCCCCGGCGTGTACGGAAATCTTAAATGGCGCATCAGAACCCCCGAAGGCCTGCGTGAGCATTTGGCCGAAGTGGTCAAGGAAGTCAAAAAAGTTAAAATGGCGGAATTTGTCGAGACCGTGGTTTTTGTGCCGGCCGATTTGGCCAAAGATCCGGAGCTTCAAAAGATCACGGCCGGGTCTCCGGTTAAACTCGGCGTTCAAAATGTGCGCCTTGAAGGGGAGCCCGGCTCTGACATCACGGCGGCGGAAGCCAAGGCTTTTGGTTTCACCCATGTCCTGATCGGCCACTCCGATCGGCGGCGGAGAATCGAGACTGAAACGAATCAGGTCGTCAACGCAAGGCTCAAGGCGAGCTTAGAGGCCGGGCTTGTGCCACTGCTTCTTTTCGGGGAAAGTTTGGAGGAAAGGCTCTCCGAGATGCAAAATCCTGAAACCCTTGGTCAGGTGGCCGCGCTCCAGCTTCGTGAAAGCCTGGAGGGTATCAGTTTGGATCAGGCCCACAATATCCGGTTTGAATATGAACCCGTCTGGGCGGTCGGGAAACAGGCCGCGGGGTCTTTTTATGCGGACCTCGCGATCAAGAAGATTCGTGACGTGTTGGGAGAACTTTATGGCCCCGAGGCCAAGCGTTTTATCACCGGCTACGGGGGAGGGGCGAGTGAACGCAATATCGCATCCTATATGGCGCGTCCCGAGATTGATTCGGTCCTTGCCGGACGCGCTTCTACCGACGCTCAAGCCTTTGCGCAAATGGTGAATCAGGCGGCTCGCTATGCCGATCCCTTATTTGTCCGCACCGCCACGCTCGGGGAGATTCAAAAGGCCCTTTCCGAAGTGGCCGGCATGCCCCTTTTTAAAATGTCGCGGGATCCGGAAATTCGGAAGATCCCCGAGAGCATCGAACACGCGGTCCGCATTTTAAGTGTTGAAAAGCAGAGGGCCAAATTCGACGGCCCAACCCAGCTTCCCGATGCGGTGACAACCCTGGATAATCTTCTTCAAAGAATTCCTGCGGCGGAAGCCTTTGCCCCGGCCCGGACACAGCTTAAATTTTTACAGGGACAGATCAAGGACGCGGCGGATAAGGATACGGCCATGAGTCAGATCAAGCGTTCCGAAGTGCGTGCGGTGTTGAGCCCCGCTGAAATCGAGAAGCAGACCGGTGTTTTGGAGGCCAGGCTTGCCGACCGCGAAGAGAGGCTTAAGGCCGCCAGGACCCCGAAAGATATAAACCGGGCAGAAAACCGTTTGGCCAATGCCTTTGTCGCGTTGTGGGATTTCAGGCATCAGGTTTCTCCGATGGGCTCCCCCGGGCATGAAAAGGCGGATACCGCCCTGGTTTCGCGGCTTACGGCTCTTGTGGCGCTCAAGGTGCTTCAGAAACTTGCCGCGGCCACAAATTACGAAAGGCTGGCGAACGATTTTGGCGCGCATCTTATCAAATGGCCGACCTTTGACTATGATGCTAAAAAGGCTTTGCAGTGGGAGCTTTTTTTAGGAAGTGTTTTGGCGAAGAACCCCGAGTTGCTTCGTCAGGGACTTGTTGAAAAGAAATCGATCGCCATCACTTTTCCGCTGCGGAGTCTAGATGACCCGAAGTTTGGAAGGATATCAGGCGGCACCAACGGAGGGCCCACGCTCAATACAGTTTTGGACAGGATTTTCCGGGATGCCGGATACACGGATTATAAAATCGATATTGACGATTATGTCCCCAATAGCCAAAAAGAGCGAAACGTGTCACTGACTTTTGTGCCCAAACGTCTTGAGCTTAAAACCGCGGCCGGCAAGC
>JAHFHI010000276.1 GCA_023246995.1 Candidatus Omnitrophota bacterium | reverse complement strand
GCACTCCGGGAGCTTGGCTCGAGAGTCCGGGTGGGCGTGAAAAATTTAAAGCCTAAGGACTGGCTTGATAAATGGCAGCAGGAATACCCGATCCGGGAAATCGGAAAAAAATGGTTGCTTGTTCCGATCGTGCGGCTTGCCGAATACCGGCGCACATGGAAAAAAAACCAGCGTGTCCCGATTTTTTTAGACTTTAAAAGTGTTTTTGGTTCCGGAACGCACGCGAGCACCCAGCTGGCTCTGGGGATGCTCGAGAAGATCGGCCCGCCCATGGAGTCTTTTCTCGACCTTGGAACCGGGACCGGGATTTTGTCCGTGGGCGCGGGCAAACTGGGATGCCGCGAACTCTGGGCTGTTGACTGTGATCGCCAGGCGGTCAGGACCGCAAAGGAAAATCTTCGCTTGAATGCCTTGAAAGGCCGAGTCCTGCGTCTCGACCTTCTCGCAAAAGATTCGATCGGCCGGAGTTTTGATGCCGTCGCGGCCAATTTATTCACGAGCCTGCTTGTCCGGGCCCGTAAACTTATTTTTGGGGCGGTTAAGCCCGGAGGGTATCTACTGGTCTCGGGGGTCTACGGCACCAATGCGCGCGAACTTAGAAAGGAGTTCCGGCATCCGGATTTCAGATGCCTTAAGTATTTTCGGAACCGGGGATGGTCGGCCTGGCTTTTTAAAAACATCCGTAAGCCGAGATAACCTTTAAAAAAGGGGGAGAATCGTCATGAAGGAGACAATACTCCGATTGAAACCGCCCGTGATGGCCGCGCTTTACTTGCTCGGCGCATGGATGCTGCAAAAACTTTTCCCGGGATTTCAAACCGCGAAGTCTCCATGGGGCGCTGTTTTAGCCGCGGCTGCGGGGATGGGCCTCATCCTTTGGGCGTGGCGGCTTTTTAAGCGCCGGGACAACCCGATTTGTCCGACCGAAAAGCCCAGGGTGATGATCGGCGAAGGCCCCTATCGCGCGCTTCGCAATCCCATGTATCTCGGCATTGTGCTGATTCTTACCGCGGCAGCTTTTGCGACAGGCTGGGGGTTTGCCTGGTTTGTGCCGCTATGCTTTTTTGCCACCGTGGACCGCGTTTTTATCCCCCATGAAGAATCCAATCTTGAGGCTGCTTTCGGGAGCGCCTTCCTTGATTATAAAAAGAAGATCAAGCGCTGGGGGATTTTTTGAGCGCCAAAGCTCTTGTCTCTGTCTTGATGCCGGTTCGAAACGGCGCTAAAAGGCTCGAGCGCGCGGTTGAAAGCTGCTTGGCACAGACTTTGACCGATTTTGAACTGATTCTTGTGGATGATCATTCCACCGATGAAACGCCTGAAATCATCAAACGGTTTAAAAAAGCAGATTCGAGAATCAGGGCGCTCGAGTGCAGGAGTCCGGCAGGGGGGCTTGTCCCGGCTTTGAATACGGCATTGGAGGCCTCTCAAGGCGAGTTCGTGGCAAGAATGGACAGCGATGACAGGTCTTATCCGGAACGCTTTGCCGCGCAGGTTTCTTTTTTACGGGAAAATCAGGCGGTCGCGGTTTCCTCCTGCCAGGTACGGATCCTTAGCGAAGCGCCGTACGGCGCGGGGGAACCCGCGGGCGGATTTAAAAAATATGAGACTTGGCTCAACGGGCTTTTGGAGCCGGGACAAATCGCCCGAGAGCGGTTTATCGAAAGCCCGGTCGCGCATCCGAGCGTGATGATGCGCCGCGGGGCCCTTGAGGGGGTGGGAGGCTACGCGGCCAGGGGATGGGCGGAGGACTATGACCTTTGGCTGCGGATGATGGAAGAGGGCATGCTTTTTGCCAAAATCGGAAAAGTTTTAATGGACTGGCATGATCGGCCGGATCGCCACAGCAGAACAAGTCCGGATTTTTCGCAGGAAGCTTTTATGAAAGCCAAAGCCCATTATCTGGGGCGTCTTCGGCGTGTGCGCCGCGAAGGGGTGGTGATCGCGGGCGCGGGCCCGACCGGTAAAAAAATGGCGGGGCTCCTGGGCCTCGAGGGCGCGAAAGTGCATGCGTTTCTGGATGTCCATCCCCGGAGAATCGGCCTCGAGATTCAGGGGGTGCGTGTTTTTTCCGAAGAGGGCTTCAGGGCGCCAGAGGGCACCCATCCCGTTTATCTTGCAGCTGTGGGACAACCCGGCCGGCGGGAGGCGATTCGGAAGATTTTTGGGGAGCGCGGCATGAAAGAGGGAGAAGATTTTTTTTGTATCGCCTGAAAACCGGCCGGCATAGAATAAACAAAAAAAGAGGCGATTCGGATGAAGCGCAGGGATTTGATTTTAATCGGAATTTTGATTTTTGCGGGAACCGGGCACGCCATGGGGGAGAAAAAAATGAGCCAAAGCATCTATGACTTCAATCTCAAGACCATTGACGGAGCCCAGAAGAACCTGGGAGATTTTAAGGGGAAAGCCCTGTTGATCGTCAATACCGCTTCCCGGTGCGGGTTTACGCCGCAGTATAAATCGCTCGAGGCGCTCTACGGCCGTTACAAAAAACGCAGGTTCGAAGTCTTGGGATTTCCGGCCAATAATTTTATGGCGCAGGAGCCCGGCACGGAGGAGGAGATTAAAAAATTCTGCGAGCTTAAATTCGGCGTGACGTTTCCGATGTTTGCCAAAATCAGCGTGAAGGGAAGCGATATCCATCCTCTTTACGCTTATCTGACAAGTCTTCCGGGTTTTGAGGGAGATATTACCTGGAATTTTAACAAGTTCCTCGTCAGTCCCGAGGGGCGCGTCACGGCCCGTTTTGATTCAAAAAAGGATCCGCTGGCCCCGGAAGTCACTTCCCAAATAGAAGAGATTCTTCCCGCCTAATTTTCCGCGAGGAGGGTCTGAAGGGCGCTTGAAAGAA
>JAHFHI010000275.1 GCA_023246995.1 Candidatus Omnitrophota bacterium | reverse complement strand
CTGGGCCGCGGAATGCATCAACTCGATCGCCCTCACCAGCCACTCTCCGCTCGCGCCGAGCGCTAAGAAACGCTGCCCGGGATTCTGCGACCAGATTTCCTCGGCTTTCTCCAGGAGTTCGCGAAAATACTGTTTCACCGCATAATGCTTTTCCTCGGTAATCATCTGCCGCGCGTCTTCGTCGTATTCCATAAGCGTAATCGTCGCGCCTTCCCCGAAGACACTTTGAAATTCACGGCTCAAAGAATCGCGCGCCTCCGGAGAAAGCGCGGTAAAGGCCTGCGGTGACGGATTGCTTAAAAAGATCTCCGCCTCGGGAGTAAGGCTTTCCCCCCGGAGCGTTCTCACTTCGGAACGGCGAGTACTCCCATCCTCCCCAGAATCATGAATAAGCCGCTCAAGGATGGTCTCATCCCCAAACCCGGCTGAATCTTGATCATAGTGGCCTTTGAT
Organism: Candidatus Omnitrophota bacterium; assembly: GCA_023246995.1. GTDB lineage: Bacteria > Omnitrophota > Omnitrophia > Omnitrophales > Aquincolibacteriaceae > JAHFHI01. The sequence continues at coordinate 2,407 of JAHFHI010000275.1, read as the reverse complement.
TCTTTCAAGCAGGGGCCGGAACGTGCCTCCGTGGTTTTGATCGTTTTGCTCGACTCTCTGGATCTGCTCAAGCGCCGTGCCGCCCCCGTAATATTCATGATAGAGCCCCGAGAGCGCATAGAGAATCATGTGGCGCACGTCATGAGCCGTGCCCGTGAGCTCGAGCAAAACCGGGAGGTGATTGTGCTGGAGAGCTACATCAATAAAGCTGTCCAGGAGTACGAAAAAAGCCAGGTCTGAAAGCTCATCACGGTCATAGGACGTGACCAGCCCTTCGAGCCATGAAACCATCAAGCCGGCACGGGCGGAATCGGTCTCGAGATCGTCATAAAGGTCGTAATAAGCGAGGCTTACCGGGAGCTCAAGATAGAGAATGGCATCGGGGTTTTCCCTAACCCCGGCCGCCTGTTCCCGGATCAGCCGGTCAAGCGCCTCGGCCCGCTGCTTGCGGGCCTGCTCGATTTTCCGGTAAGCCTCCTCCGGAATCGCTCCCTTGGCTTTGGAAGCAAGTTCGATCAGATTCCAGAAATTCCCGGCGCTTTTATAGAGGTCCGTTTCTCTGGGATCGCGAGAGAAATTGCCCATAAGTCGAAATGTCCGGTCCAGCACTTCCCGCGCGGTCTGGCTTACGCCCTCGGCCTGGGCGATCCGGATACGGTACGGTGCCAAAACCTCTTCGCTTCTCGGCGCTGGGATTCCGGCCTTGCCCATGGTCACAGCAAGCCCGGCAAGCAGCTCCGCCCCATTGTCGTCGGGACGAAGATTCGAGTTCATCTCCCGCGCGAATCCGTCCCAGTCTCCGGCTTCAATCAGGGGAGAAAAATAAATATCCGTCAATCTCGAGAGCTGCCTCGTGAAAGTCACGGGCTGGAGATACCCTAAATCATTGAGCGTGAAAAGTTCGGAGAAACCGAATTTCCGATCCCGGCTCAACTGATCATACTTGGCCCCGATCGCGGCGATTTCAGCCGGCTCATAGGCCGCGCTCGGCCCGCCTTCGATCACATCGAGTTCCATGCCCACCAGGCTCAAATTTTCGTTCTCGGTTTGAAAGGCTTCTGCAATTTGATCCGGCGCAAGCCCGGCCGGCGGGGTACGCACTTCAGAACGCAGAGAGAATTCGGCCAGGGCTGTCCGGGAAACCGAAAAACTGTCCGGGGTATGGATAAGGGCGGCCGATTGGATCGGCATTCTGCCAAAAACCCGGTTGCGGTTGGCTTCAACCCACGCCCCAAGCGCTGTTCGTTCTTCTTCGATCAATGGTTTGAAGGGAGTAAAAAGAGTGATCGTAGTCCTGGATGCTGCGGCGTCCGGCTTCTGACGCCTGCGAAGTTCCAAAAGCGGGTCCGGTGTTTCCCCCTTCGGCAGGGCAAAGACCTGGGCCATAATCCGGCCGCTTTCCTGATCAAAAGTAAGTCCCTCGACCCACCCATCGAAGGAAGCCGCATCGGCCATCAGGCGCGCCGCGATCTCCCGGGCCGATTGGACTTCCGAAGCGGAGAAATCCTGCGGCCGCGCGAGAATCACCGGCATCAGCGTGAAATGGATGGCCGGTTCCGGCGTTCTGTAAAAATTCTGCGCGAAATCTTGGCCCATGAATTCGCTCTGCAGATTCGTCAAATTTTTAAGGACCTCGCTTCCCGCAGCCGGATAGGTCAAAAGAGAAAGACTGAAAAAAGGACTAAGATTGCCGTTCTCATCCACGAAACGGCTCCGCACGCTTGCCTGTATGTCAGGCCAGCCCGGCCGGATCCTGGTGAGGGATTCCTCGGTGTAGGGAAAATTCTTTGCCGCCTGATAATACGGATCAAAAAGCCTCTCCTTCATTTGTTCAACCGCGGCCCGCTCGGCTTGGCTTAAATCCTGCAGTGCTTCGGCTCCTGCCCGTGGCACAATCGATGCCGGCGCGTTCCGGGTCAAAACTTCGGGAGGAAGACTTAGTTCACGGGCCAGGTCTTGAAACCCCGGCTGGTCCCGCACAAACGCGTAGCCGTAACTCACCGCATCAATCATACGCTCGGCGTAGCGAAGAGTTTCAGGCCTGAACGAACCGTCCGGCTGCCGCTCGGCCACTAATCCCATTCTTTCAAAGGGCGTATCGAGCGCCACGTAGTCCCGCCCCTCAAGCACGGCGCGGATTTCAACTTCCGGATATCCCATCATAATCCCGTAGAACGCGTGATAGGGCCGCGCATCTCCGGCATTGTCATAAACTCTGGCGTAAAGCGTTTCAAAAAGCCTCTGGGCCATGGCAAGAAACGTATCCGGACCTTCCGGGCGGCCCGCCGCCCGGTTCAAGGCGTCCAGAAAAGGCATTTCCCCGGGGGTGAGCAGGCCGGCATTAAGAAGAAGATCCGAGTGCCGGATCATAGTGAGCGCCAGCAGTTCGTTAGAAAACATGTGATCG
>JAHFHI010000274.1 GCA_023246995.1 Candidatus Omnitrophota bacterium | reverse complement strand
TTCCCTTGCCGGGCTCGGATTCCACCCAGATGCTGCCTCCCATCAAGCCGATAAGCCGCTTGGTGATGGTAAGGCCGAGCCCTGTGCCGCCGTATTTTCTCGTCGTGGACGTATCGGCCTGCACAAAGGCCTGAAAAATGGCGTCCTGCTTGTCTTTGGGGATTCCGATCCCGGTATCCCGCACGGCGATTTTAAGTTCCGTGACACCCGTGGAAGGCACGGACTGCTGGGTCACCGCAATCGCGATCTCGCCCCGCTCCGTAAATTTAATGGCATTGCTGACCAGGTTCAAAAGAATCTGCCGGAGGCGGGTGGGGTCTCCGAGAAAAAATTGCGGGGTGCCCTCTTTATACTCATGATAAAGTTCGACCGCTCCGGTTTTAAGACGGGTCTTTGCGATCTTTAAGACGCTTCCGACCAGGTGTTCCATATCAAAGGCAATCTCTTCTAAGGTGACCTGCCCGGCCTCGATTTTAGAAACATCCAGAATGTCGTTGATGATTTCAAGGAGAAGTTCGCTGGAGTCGGAGATCGTGTTGATGTAATCACGCTGGGTGTCATCGATGGGGGTTTTTTTAAGAAGATCCAGAAATCCGATCACCGCGTTCATGGGCGTGCGAATCTCGTGGCTCATGTTGGCCAAAAACTCGCTCTTGGCCCGCGTCGCCCCTTCCGCGGCCTCCTTAGCCCTGCGCTCGGCATCGCTTGCGAGTTTGCGCTCCGTGATATCCCGGATAATCCCGATCGAACCCGTGGTGCGCCCCTGGCCGTCTTTCAAGGCGCTGATTGAAATCTCGACATCAATCTCGCGGCCGTCCTTGGTGAGGATCTTTGATTCCAGGCTCTGCTTCTTGTCTTCCTTGCGGATGTTGAGCGACCGGAAGCGCTCCCACTCGGCCGGCGAGTAAAAAGACTTTACGGGCCGGTAATACATCTCCTCGGAATTGAGTCCGAAAAGGGATTCGGCGAACTTGTTCCAGGAAACCACCTTTTCCTCCTCGTTGGCCACGGTGATGGCCACCCCGGAATTTTCGAAAATAGCGCGGAATTTTTCTTCTGATTCCCGGATCGCGCGCTCCGCCTGCCGCCGCTGGGTGATATCGCGGATGATGCCGACAGAGCCGACGGTTTTTCCTAAACTGTCTTTTAGAGCGCTGATGGAAATTTCGACATCCACCTTGCGGCCGTCCTTGGTCAGAATTTTCGATTCCAGATTCCGGCGCACGCCTTCCTTTCGGATATTAAGCGAGCGGAACCGGTCCCATTCTTCAGAGGGGTAAAGGGAGCTGATGGGCCGAAGATAGAGGTCATCGGGGTCCATCCGGAAAAGGTTTTCCGTGAGCTTGTTCCAGGAAACAACCCTTTCGTTTTCATCCGCCACCGTGATGGCCACCGCGGAATTCTCGAAAATCGTCCGGAATTTTTCTTCCGATTCCTTGAGCGCGCGCTCGGCCTGCTTGCGCTGCGTGATATCTTTCATGATCCCGACCGAACCGACGGTCTTGCCCTGGCTGTCTTTAAGCGCGCTGATCGAAATTTCCACATCAAGCTTGCGGCCGTCTTTGGTGAGAATCTTCGCCTCGAGGTTCCGGCGCACCCCTTCTTTGCGTATATTCAGAGACTTAAAGCGCTCCAGTTCCTCGGGCGGATAAAGTTCCTGAATAGGCTTGAGGTAAAGGTCTTCGGAGGTCATATTAAAAAGCAGTTCGGTCGGATGGTTCCAGGAAACAATCCGTTCGTGCTCGTCGGCCACCGTAATGGCGACTCCGGAATTTTCAAAGATGGCGCGGAATTTCTCCTCCGACTCCCGGATGGCCTGTTCGCTTTGCTTGCGTTCATTAATATCCATGATGGATCCGGAGATCTGAACCGGCCGGCCGTAGACATCCTCATGGACCATCCCCCGGATGCGGAACCACCGGCTTTCCCCGTTTTTCAGCACAAAGCGGCATTCCGTATTAAGGGGAACCCGCCGGGTCATTGTTTTTTTGAAACCATCCAGAAACCTCGGCCTGTCTTCAAGCTCAACGCGTCCGAGCCATGCCTCAAAGGTGTTCGCAAATTCCTCCAGCTCAAAACCCAGCATCTCCTTGAAATGGTCCGAATACCATGTCACGGCGCTAAAAAGAGCCTCCAGGTCGCTGCCCTTTATCCTGGCATCCCAAAGCCCGTGCGTGGACCCCCGCACCGCGTTTTCATAGCGATCGAGTTCACCGCGAAGCGCGTCCTCGGTTTTCTTTTGTTCAAGGTTAATCTCGTGAAGAACCCTCACCCTTTCATCCAGGTCATGGCCGTGGCGTCCCGGCAATCCGTTTCCCGAAGGTTTTCCGTTGCCTGAAACGGGATGGGTTTTGAAACGATTTTTTTTGGCTTGTTTGCGGGCAGGGTTGGGCATGGGTTTATCCTATCATGGCGCGAAGGGTGTGAATGGCTTCTTCAAGAACCTCTACGAGTTTTTTTAATTCTCCCCGGTCCTGCGTTCCTTTGGCGACGACTTCAATGGCCTTCCCGAGCTCGGAGATTTCATCGATCCGGAGATTGGCAGCCGAACCTTTCAGGGCATGGCCCTCCCGGGCGATTTCGTCAAAGGGGCCCGCGTCTTTGAGTTCAAGAAGATTTTTGTGGGAAGCGTCGGCCTGGGCCAGGAAATCTCCGAGGAGCTCTTTATAGAAGTCTTCGGTGATCCCGAGCTCCAGCATGGCTTTTTGCACGTCCAGCTTGACCATCAATTTCAGCTTTTTGGGTTAAAGCGCCGCGCGCCGGAGTTGAAAAAATCTCTAAAACGATCTAAAAAAAGTATAGCACGCGTTTTAAAAAAGAAAGGGGGGCCGGAGACAATTTTTTAAAGGGATTGGGAGAGGCACA
>JAHFHI010000273.1:2000-2870 GCA_023246995.1 Candidatus Omnitrophota bacterium | reverse complement strand
TACCCTGCTTCCCGAAAGAATGGCGCTTGCTTTGGCCCGCGCAGGGGCTCGCGCCGGCTACCGGTTTGCCGGCCGCCAGCGCAGGGAAATGCTCGAGAGTTTGAAAGTCGCTTATCCGGCCGAGAAATCCGAAAAACTTCAAGCCATCGGGGTTCGGGTCTTTGAAAATCTCGGCATGACCGCGGCCGAAGTTTTAAGATTCCCGAAACTGACGCTTTCCAAAATCGAACGGATGATCGATTTTGGAAATGTCCTTGAAATCTATGACGCGGTCCTGAAAGAGGGCCGGGGAGTCTTAAGCCTTTCGGCGCATTTCGGCAACTGGGAGCTTTTGGCCGCGGCCTTTGGCCTGAAAGGTTATAAAGGCCTTGTGCTTGCCCGCCGTATTTATTACGAGCCTTATAACCGGTGGATCGTCGGGCTCCGGCTTTCGGCAAAGGTTCCGACGCTTTACAGAAATGACGCGAGCCGGGAGGTCTTAAAGCGCCTCCGGGGCGGCGAAATCGTGGGCATTGTTCCGGATCAGGATATAGACAGCTTAAAAGGCGTTTTTGTCCCTTTCTTCGGGAGACCCGCCTATACGGCCCTGGCGCCGGCGAGGCTCGCCCTTGCTTCCGGCGCGCCCATCATTCCGGCTTTTCTCGTAAGAACCGGCCCGGGACGTTATCGCATGATCGCGGGACGGGTGCTGCGGGCAAGCCAAATGTCAGACCGTGACGAGGCCGCGGCAGCGCTTACGCGCGAGTGGATGGCCGAGTTTGAAAAGGTGATACGGCTTTATCCCGAGCAATGGGCTTGGATGCACCGGCGCTGGAAGACAAAGCCCAAAGATATTCGAAACGAAAGAGAGGTTTTACTGGCATCATGATA
>JAHFHI010000273.1:0-1990 GCA_023246995.1 Candidatus Omnitrophota bacterium | reverse complement strand
GCGTGTCGCTTTTGTTCGTCCTGATTTACGCGGGGATCGTTTGGGTGCAGGTTTTTTTCGCAGAGCAAGAAAAAGCGGAGACCGGTTCCGGCCAGACCCCGGGGGAGGCCCCGCACAAAGTTTACTCTTTTTCCTTTTCCAAGTTTACGGCCAAAGGCGAAAAGGAAATTGAGATTGAGGGGGATTCGGCCAATATCCTCGAGAAGACGGTCACGCTTATGAACGTGGTGGCGAAGGCTTACGCCGAAGAAACGCCGGTCACGATCACGGCGGATCACGGGGACTACGATAAAATCACGAACCGCGTGAAACTCGAGCAGAACGTGATTGCGACCACCGAGAACGGAACCCGGCTTCTGACCGAAGAGCTCCGGATTCATCCGACCGAACGGGTTCTGGAAACGGATTCTCCGGCCGAAGTCAAAAAAGACAACATCAACGTCGAAGGTCTCGGCGCGAGCGGCGATTCGAATCTGAAAAAGGTGAAATTCAAAAAGAACGTGACGGTCGTCGTGCAGGACCCTTCCGACAAGACGATGGGTCCGACCACCATCACCTGTGACGGGCCCCTTGAAGTGGATTATGACGGAAATATCGCGTACTTCCGCGACAATGTGGTGGCCCTGGACCGGCGCGGGAAACTTTCCGCAGACCGCATGGATGTCTACTATAATAAGGAAACTCACAGAATCGCCAAGATGGTGGCCACCGGGAACGTGGTGATTGAAAATCCGGATGGGAATAAAACCTACAGTGACAGCGTGGTTTATATGGCCGAGGAAGGCCGGATTATTCTCGGCGGCGACACCGAAGCCCTTTATTACGAAGGGGACGGCGCGGATGCGGGGATTTTGAACTGATATGTATCTTTTAGAAACCAAGCAGCTTGTGAAGGCTTATAAGGGCCGCACCGTGGTTGACGGGGTCAGCATCAACATCTCCCGCGGAGAAATCGTGGGACTTCTCGGCCCGAACGGCGCCGGCAAGACCACCAGTTTTTACATGGTCGTGGGGGTGATCCGGCCCGACGCGGGCAAGATTTTGTTCCGCGGGGAGGATGTGACGCGCCTGCCCATGTATCAGCGCGCGCGCCTTGGGATCGGGTATCTCTCCCAGGAGCCGTCTATTTTCCGCAAGCTTACGGTCGAAGAAAACGTGATGGCAATCCTTGAAACGCTCGATATCCCTCAAGTGGAGCGCAAGCGCCGGCTTGAAAGGCTTTTGGAAGAGCTTGATATCGCTTACCTGGCCAAAAACAAAGCCTACACGCTCTCCGGCGGGGAGAGGCGGCGCCTTGAGATCACCCGGGCGCTTGTGACCAATCCCTCGCTCATCCTGCTTGACGAGCCTTTCAGCGGGGTGGACCCCATTGCCGTTTTTGAAGTGCAGAAGATCCTTCAGAAATTGAAAGCCCAGGGCTTGAGCATTCTCCTGACCGACCACAGCGTCCGCGAAACCCTTTCGATCACGGACCGGTCTTATCTTCTTTGCGACGGAAGAATCGAAGTCTCGGGGACCTCGAAGTTTTTGGCGTCTGACGCCAAGGCCCGGGAGCTTTATCTGGGAGAGAAATTCTCCCTGGCCTGAACATTTTAAAATAAATTTTTCAAAGAGGAGGAAGCGCGTCCGTGGATATACGGTTTTTGGGTAAGAAGGTGACGGTGAGCGAAGGCATGCGGGAACACATCCGCGAAAAACTCCTAAAACTTGACAAATACGCCCCCCGGCTGGTGGAGGCGCATGTGGTCGTGAAGAAAGAAAAATATGTCTACACGATCGAGGTTACTTTGCTCGCGAAAAATCTGCGCGCTTACGGGGAAGGCTCCAGCAAGGAAAGTGTTTTTACGGCAACCGATCAGGCTTGCGCGCGCATCGAAAAACAGTTAAAACGTTTTCGCGAGAAGCAAAAAGACCACCACAAACATGATCATGCCGGGCCCGAGCTGCGCTCGGCTTTGCTCACCGATGAAGAGCCGGAGCCCGTTTCCTC
>JAHFHI010000272.1 GCA_023246995.1 Candidatus Omnitrophota bacterium | reverse complement strand
GCAGATTCTTGAGGCGGATGTTGGCAAACGTGCCGCGCACCATGACCTCATGATTGCCGCGCCTCGCGCCGTAGGAATTGAAGTCCTTGGCCGCAACCCCGCGCTCGGTCAGATATTTCGCGGCCGGGCTGTCTTTGGCAATCGACCCGGCCGGAGAAATATGATCGGTGGTCACCGAATCCCCCACCATCACAAGCACCCGCGCGCCCGAGATGTCGCGAAGTGCTTCGGGCGCGGGCTTCATCCCATCGAAATAAGGGGCCTTTTTAATGTAAGTCGACTTTTCATTCCATTCGAAAGTCGCGCCCGATCCCACCCGGATCGACTGCCAATGAAGATCCCCCTCGAAAACATTGCCGTATTCTTTTTCAAACATCCCGCGCGAAACCTTGGAAACCGCCTCCGCGATTTCCTTCTGCGAGGGCCAGATATCTTTTAAATAGACGGGCTTTCCGGACGGGTCGTGGCCAAGCGGCTCGCGGGTGAGATCCTTAACCACCGTTCCGGCAAGCGCGTAAGCCACCACAAGCGGCGGAGAGGCCAGGTAGTTGGCTTTAACAAGCGGGTTGACGCGGCCTTCAAAATTTCGGTTTCCCGAAAGCACGGCCGCGGCCGTGAGATTGCGCTCCTTGACCGCACGGCCGACCGGCTCCGGAAGCGGCCCGGAGTTTCCGATACAAGTCGTGCAGCCGTAGCCCACCAGAAAAAAACCCGCATGTTCAAGCTCCTGGAGCAGCCCGCTTGCCCGGAGATACTCGGTCACGACTTTGGAGCCCGGCGCGAGACTTGTCTTAACCCAGGGTTTCGGCCGAAGCCCGCGCTCGCGCGCTTTTTTCGCAAGCAGTCCGGCGCCGAGCATCACCGCGGGGTTCGAGGTATTCGTGCAGCTGGTGATGGCCGCGATCACGACCGAACCGTTTTCAATTTGGAGGCTCGCCCCCCCCTGCGTTGATTCGCCTTGGAGAGTCCCGGCCGCTTGAGCTTGAAACGCGGCTTCGAAATTGCTTTTGACTTCCGCGAGCGCGATCCGGTCCTGCGGCCGCTTGGGTCCGGCCATGGACGGCGTCACATCTTTCAAGTCCAGTTCGAGCGTGTCGGAGAAAACCGGATCCCTGGATTGCGCGGTTCTAAAAAGGCCCTGCTCTTTTAAGTAAGCCTCGACTAGCCGGACCTGCTCTTCGCTTCTTCCCGAAAGCCGCAGATAGTTGAGCGTTTCCTGATCAACCGGAAAAAAACCCATGGTTGCGCCGTATTCCGGGGCCATGTTGGCCACCGTGGCGCGATCGGCAAGAGAGAGCGCGTCAAGGCCGGGTCCGAAAAATTCCACAAATTTATCCACCACGCCTTTTTTGCGCAGCATCTGCGTGACCGTCAGCACAAGGTCGGTTGCCGTGGAGCCCTCGGGGAGGCTGCCTTTCAGTTTGAAACCCACAACCTGCGGAATCAGAAGCGAGACCGGCTGTCCGAGCATGGCGGCCTCGGCCTCAATCCCGCCCACGCCCCAGCCAAGCACGCCGAGGCCGTTAATCATGGTGGTGTGAGAATCGGTGCCGACCAGCGTGTCCGGGTAAGCGAATTCCGAATCGCCTTTTTTCTTCACGGCCACGACCGGCGCGAGATATTCCAAATTGACCTGATGCACGATCCCGGTGCCGGGAGGCACGACCGTGAAATTCCCAAAAGCTTTCTGGCCCCATTTTAAAAATTCATAGCGCTCCCGGTTTCTTTCAAACTCCAGATCCACGTTGCCTTTGAGTGCTCCGGAATCACCGAAAAAATCCACCTGGACCGAGTGGTCGATCACCAGATCCACGGGCTCCAGCGGATTAATTTTGGCCGGGTCACGGCCGAGCTCGCGCATTTTGTCGCGCATGGCCGCCAGATCCACCACGCAGGGAACGCCCGTAAAATCCTGCAGGATCACCCGGGCCGGGGTAAAAGCGATTTCCTTAGCGGATTTTTTTTCCGGATCCCAGGCCGCGAGCGCTTTTATATCCTCGGCGCGCACATTCTTGCCGTCCTCGGTGCGCAGTAAATTTTCAAGCAGGATGCGGATCGAAAAGGGAAGCTTGGCGGGATCAAAACCTGGAAATTTCAGGCGCTCAAGCCGGTAAATCGTGAAGCTCCGCGCGCCGACGCGAAGGGTGTCTTTGACGGCGAAACTATCCATGGGGAAATTTAAAGGGCGAGCTTGGCCGTGTTTTCGCGCACGTGTCCGGCCGATGCATGAAGCGCTTTTTTCTGCTCTTCGGTGAGCGGAATCTCGACGACTTCGCGCACCCCCTTAGGTCCGAGGCGGGCCGGAACCCCGCAGTAAACATCTTTCAGGCCGTATTGCCCGGTGAGATAAACGCAGGCGGGAATCACTTCGCCCTTGTCCTCGAAAACAGCTTTCACCATGCGCACCACCGACGAGGACGGCGCGTAAAAAGCGCTTCCGGTCTTGAGGTGTTTTACGATTTCCGCGCCGCCGTCGCGCGTGCGTTGATTGATCGCCTCGATTGTTTCCGCGGAAAGCAGTTCGGTCACGGGCTTGCCTTTGACGGTCGTATGCTGGGGCACCGGAACCATCTCATCGCCGTGGCCTCCGAGCACCATGGCCTGCACCTCGGCCGGGCGGCATCCGAGCGCCGAAGCAATAAAATAGGCGCACCGCGCCGAATCAAGCGCGCCGGCCATGCCAAAAACGCGCGCCGGCTCAAATCCCGATTTTTTCCAAGCCAGGTAGGTCATCACATCCAGCGGGTTTGTCACGACCAGCAAAATAGCCTTGGGGGAATACTTCACGCACTCGGTCACCACGCCGGAAACAATTTCCGCGTTTTTAAAAAGCAGATCGTCGCGGCTCATCCCGGGTTTGCGCGCGAGCCCG
>JAHFHI010000271.1 GCA_023246995.1 Candidatus Omnitrophota bacterium | reverse complement strand
GCCGCTCACATCTTAAATCTCGGCCAAACGGTAGAAAAATTAACCTCTCTCCTCTACCCCTCCCCTCCCGCTAAGGGATTACTATTTCCTGATTTTGTTTTGTCATTTTCAGCCGATAATCAATTGTCATGGCTTTCTTTCAGTTTGGCCGTAAAATCGAGCTTTCCAAGGAATATTCCCTCGCGGAAATTCCCGTTTTTTCATCGCTGACCCCCCCTGAACAAAAACTCATTGAAAAAAAGGCCCGCCTTGTCGAATTCAAGCGCGGAGACAGGGTCTATGAAGAGGCCACCCCATCGGGAGCTTTTTATGTGGTGATTTCCGGCCGCTTCCGGCTTTATAACAAAGCCAAAAGCGGGGGAGGAGAGAAGACGCTCATTCATTTTTACCGGGGAGATCATTTCGGCGAGACCTCGCTCTTGACCGGGCGTCTGCACAGCGCTTCGGTAGAAGCCTTGAAAGACGGCATCATCCTCAAGCTTGAAAAAGAAGATTTTCTGAAGCTTCTCAATGATATTCCTTCCATTTCGCTTTACCTGAACCGATCTTTAGGACACCGTCTCACGGGGCATTTGAACCATGCCGCCCAGCGCCGGGAAGTCAAAATTGCGGCGCTTCATGCCCGCGTCCAAACCCCCGAGGTTTTTCAGTTCTGGCGGGACCTTGCGGCCGAATTGGTTTCTCAAACCAAACGGAATCTCGTCATTGTCGATTTCATCAGTCCGGCGCTTCACCCCTCACTTTTGAAGGAAACCTTCCAAATGGCATCCATTCCGGTTTTGGACCTTTCGATTATGGACCCTTCCGCCGAAGGGGACTTAAAGGCCTGTCTGGTCCGCCATACTTCGGGTTTTTTCTACCTTCAGGTGCTGGCCAAAGAATCGGCCGAGAGAAAAGTTTCGACCTTGCTTACCTTTTTGACCTACCGGTTTGAATACCTTCTGCTTCGCTTGCCGGCGGAAATCAATGATTATGCGTTCAAAGCGCTCAAACAATCCGACACCGTCTATGTGTATTCTCCGGGCGGTGCGGCCGAGCTTTTGGAATGCTCGCAGGTCGTAAGCGAACTTCAGCAGGGTTTTAGTTTCGGAAGGACCGACATCCGGGTCATTGTTCCCGACGAGGGTGAGAAAAAGCACGGCGCGTTTGAAGAAAAGGAAATGACGGCCGGTGTCCGTATTTTTTCCCTTCTTCCGGATGTGGCCGCCGAGCCGGAACGTTACCGCGATGTGATGCGGTACCTTGCCAAAGAAATGTCCGGCACTTTGCTCGGGCTGGCTTTAGGCAGCGGCGCGGCTTACGGCCTTGCCCATATCGGAGTAATCAAAGCTCTGGAGAAGGAAGGAATCATTCCCGACGTGGTGGTGGGGTCCAGCATTGGGGCCCTGGCGGGAGGACTTTGGGCCGCGGGTTTTAACGGCCAGGAGATGGAAGACATCGCGAAAAGCATCGACAAACGGAGCGGCTTTTTCAAGCTTTTAGGTTTTCGGGACATGTCGATCGCGCATCAAGGATTTTTCAAAGGCAATCAAGTCACGCGCTTTTTAGAAAAGTATCTCGGCGATAAAACCTTCCGTGATTTAAAGAGGCCGCTCAAAATCATTGCCGCCGATCTTTTTACTTCCGAGGCCGTCATCCTGGAGTCCGGAAAAGTTTCGGAGGCCATCCGGGCCAGCAGTTCCATCCCGGGAATTTTCAGGCCGCTTTGGCATCAGGGCCGCTATTTGATCGACGGAGGCGTCATCGATCCTCTGCCCATCCGTGTTTTGACAAGCGCGGGTGTCAAAAAAATTATCGCGGTCAATGTACTGCCCGGGCCGCATGACCGGATGGACCGGAACCGCCTGCGCGAGGAAATCCAGCGCCAACAGCAGACGGCTTTGGAGACGGCGCCGCTTTACAAACGCATTCTCGCAAGAGGGCTTCATAAAGTGTATAATCGCTACACCCTTAACATTTTTAATGTCATCATGAGCACGATTCAGTTTATGGAATACGAAATGGCTCAGTCCTGGGGGACCCAGGCCGATATTCTGATCCATCCGATTGTCAAAGAGGCCCACTGGGCCGAATTTTATTCACCGGAAAAATTTATCCGGGTCGGGGAACAGAAAACGGAAGAGCAAATCGAAGAAATCAAACGATTGATCCGGGAATAAAAGGGAGGTTTTGTGGCTGAAATTGTGATTACGGGGGCCGTGCGCACGCCTCAGGGAAATTTAGGGGGCGCGCTCAAAGATTTCACAAATCATAAATTGGGCGAGGTCGTTTTGCGGGCACTTCTCGAACGCACCAAGCTTGACCCTAAAAATATCGACGAAGTTATTTTCGGATGCGTGGGCCAGCAGTCGGATGCTCCCAATGTCGCCCGCGTGATTGCGCTTCTGGCCGGAGTTCCCAAAGAAACGACCGCGTTCACCGTAGCCCGCAATTGCGCTTCGGGTCTTCAAGCGATTGTCAGCGCCTGCCAGATGATCGCTGCCGGCGACGCCTCGGTGGTCGTAGCCGGCGGGGTGGAAGTCATGTCCTCTTCGCCGTATGTGAGCCGCGACCTGCGCTTCGGAAAACGCCTCAAGAACTCCTCGATGGTTGACACGATTTGGGAAGGACTCACGGATCCCATTACCGGCCTCTTGATGGGAGGCACGGCGGAAAATCTTGTCGCCGAATTTGGCATCACCCGCAAGGAACAGGATGATTTTGCCGTGCTTTCGCATCAGCGCGCTTTTCGCGCCACCCGGGAAGGCCGGTTCAAAGACGAAATCACCAAAGTCATGGTTCCCAAAAAAATCATGGGCAAAGAATTGCCCCCCGAAACTTTCGTGAATGACGAAGGCATCAATCCCGCAATCAACGCCCAGGTCCTTTCCCA
>JAHFHI010000027.1 GCA_023246995.1 Candidatus Omnitrophota bacterium | reverse complement strand
GCCCGGGGCGGGCTACTGAAAGGTCCGGAGCTTTTTCTTGCCGAACGGCCGGAGGTGCCCGCCTACGGCATCGAAAATCTCCGCGTCTATTTGGGCAATGTCGAAATTTTCCGGGATGTCTTGAGCAGGCAAAAAAATCCGGCAGGTTTCTAGCCGACATGGACATGCAGATCGGGCGGCTTATCCCGGCATATTTAAATCCCGAGCTTCGGGATTTTTTAAAGCGCCGCGAGGCTTTTGATTCCGCGCGTTCGGGGATAAGCGCGTGGGCCCGGTTCCTGCGCCTTCAGGCGCAAAAGCGCCTTGGGCTTGATCTTCTCGAACCGGGTGCGCAGCTTGAGTGGCCGATGCTCGCGCGCCTGGCGTGTCTTGAAAAGAGGTCCGGGCGGGAGCCGTCCGGAGCGCTCACTGCCGGAGTTGAAAAAATGGATGTCCTGCTCACCCAAAAGGGTTTTCGCGACACGGCCTTCCGCGCATGGATTGAAGATCAGGGCCAAGCCCGCGGAAGGGTCCGTTTTGACGATCAAGACCTTGTTCTGGATATGGAGAGCACCCTCGGTTTTGTGAGTCCCGCGGATCCCGGGCTAAAAGACGTCTCCGAGGGTCTTGCCGAGGCAGTGAGCGGCCGTTTATGGGAAAGTGAAATCGACAGCACTGCTCTGGTCCATGAAATGGAGAAACTCTCGGACCTCGTGGCCGTGCGCCTCACCCGGAATTCCGTGGAACAAAAAGTGGTGAAGCTCCTTCGGAAAAGGAGCTTTCTTAAAAAACTTTTTGCCCTTGAGCTTACGCCCGAGGAGTATGAAGCGCTGCGGCTCCGGCCGTCCTCATTTTCTCCGGAAGCGGTTGCCGCCGAAGCCCTTCGGGTCAATCGCCCGGGCCGCGTTAAGAATTTGTCCTTTGAACACACGGAAGAAATCAGAGGGCTCTTTGGCCGGGCTTTGGATTTTTACGCTCTTGTGCATGAGCGCGATCTCTGGATGCTTGAGAAAACCGAGCGTCTGATTGCGGCCAGGAAAGCGCGCGTCTCGGTGATCGTGACCGGAGGTTTTCATGCGGGCGCTTTCCGGGATTTTTTTGAAAAGAGGTCGTATGCCTACGCGCTCGTGGCCCCGGCCATCAAGCATGTCGAGGGCCGCGAGACTTATCTGAAAACCATGTTTTACAGGGCCCCGCTCTGGCTGCGCTCCGGATTGGAAAGTGCCATGGCCTCTCACGGAATTCGCCAGAGGCGTGAACTCTTCGGAGAAACAGGGATTTTATGGCTCCTGGATCAGGAACTTAGGGTGATTCTGAATCGTGCCGGGGGAAGCCGATCCGCGCTCGAGGCATTTTCCAAAAGCCGTTACGCGTCTTCACGGGCGGGATACGGATTCGAATTCCGCGCCGACCCGGAGGAGGCCGGCCGGATCCGTTTTTTGGCAAGGCCCGGGGGCCGGCTTGAGGCGCTTGGAATTCGTGAAATTTCAGCAGCGCCCAAGAAACCCTCCGGATTTGAAATCGAAATTGAAACGCAGCAAGGCGAGCAGCCATTAGCCCGAAAACGCTCCGAAGTCAGAAGCGCTGTCGGCGATCCTGACGGCGGAAATCTCCGGCCCCGGGGTTTGTTGTCGCCGCCGGAGGTGCTGGATGCTTTTCAAAAGGGGGATCCGGAAGCGCTCCGGCAGGTCGATCATGAGATTCGTAACGGGCTTTGGCGCAAGGATTCCTTTGGAGACACCTTTCTGATCGAGAAATATTGGGCGCTGATCAGTCAGGGGCGTCTTCAAGCGGGGGACCTTGTGAAGCTTAAAGATCTCGGACCGGTTTCTTCTTATCTTGACGATCTGATTAACCGCGCCTGGGAGCATGCGATGGAAAAGGCATTTGGAAGCGCCGGGCCGCTTGAAGGCCTCGGCGGATTGGCCCGTGAAGCCGAAGGCTACGGGCTTACGGCGAAATTCAGCAATTTTCTGCTCTGGTTCGTCTACGGAATGCATGGCGATATTTCCGGATCGCGTCTCTGGCCGGGAGATTTTCCGTCAAAGGAGACCGCGTTAAGCGCTTACGAGGCATGGCTCGAACATCTTCCGGAGGAAGCCTCCCGGTTTAAAGAGCAGCAGGAATTTCAGAGGAATTTAAACAGCCAGATCGCCGCCGCCGTTCAGAAACTCGAACGGATTCTGGCGCATCGGCCCGGAGGTGCTGCCCGCGTCCAGTTTTCGATTGATCAGGAAGTGGCCGCGATTCATGAGCTTGCCGAGAAAGGGGCCTACCGGGAGATTGTGGATATCTACACGCCGAAAGATTCTGTTTTCTGGCATTATTTTCACAGTCTGACCCGGCAAGGTTATAGCGACGCGCTTTCGGAAATTCACAAGCTTCGGCAAAACGGCCTGCCGGATCCGGTTTATCGAACCGCCTTGATCGAAGTTTTTAAAGCCACCCTGCCGGTCATGGTTCAGGATGCGGATTTTGTGCGCGAGTTTGCCATGCAGGGCGTGCAGGAACGGACCGCCATGATTTATGCCATGCAATGGCTTGTGGGGGTTGATTTCAGGGATTCAAGGTTGGATAAAAGCGGGGAAACGCTTGCCGGAAGGGCCGCGCTTCGAAGCCGGGTGCTTGAAGAACTTGAGGCCCGTCTTGACGGACCGAAATTAATCTACCGGGATTTCATCGCTTTTTTGCGGGAGTTCGAGAGTGCGAACCCGGATGCCGCGAGCGGCGGCGTGCGTTCTGAAGTTCGGCATTTTCCGGCGGCGGACCCCTGGAGCGGAATTTCATGGAAGGAGGGCAAGCCGGTTTTCAGCCCGGCGCAGGAAAACAGGCTTGCCTGGCATGGGGGTCTTATTCCCTACGCGCTCTATGAACGTTATCCCGCGAAGGCGCTCGAAGCCATCGGCGTAAGCCTTGCCGGGCCGGGGTTTTTGGGCGGCGCGGGCCGTGTGTCTGCCCCGGGTATTTTTACGGGGATTTTTCCGGAAGCCCGGGCTTTTGATTTCAGCGAAGAGTATCGCAGCGCGCTGGTCGCGTCACTGGAATCCCCCGGAAGCGTTCTTCTTGACGAAAAATTGCTGGGGAAGTTTCTGAAAAACCCCCGCGCGGTTTTCTGGCTTTTGACTGTTTTAAACGATGCCCGGGAATATCTTGGGCTGAAGGCGCCCCTTGTCGGGTTTGTGGTAAACGACCGGGAGCGCGCGTTTCACCGTATCCGCGATCAGCTTCTTAAAAAGGACAGCGGTCTCGATCCGGTTCAGAAAAACCAGGCCGCCCGCTATGCCGGGGAGCTCGAGCGGTTGATCGCCGTGCTCGAAACCGGACGCGGACAGGCCTCGCGGACGATCAATGGTTACGCGCGCGAGAACCGCTACGGGGTGGCAACGCTTTTGTCTTCCTATAACGGCCGCCTGCTTCCCGGGGCCAATCTGGTGCTGGATCCTTCCGAGATTCACGACGCGGACGCGCTCGGGCTGACCTCGATGGTGCTTTCCTTGATCCGGGCGGCACGTTTGACGCGCGGCATCGACGATGCCCGGGTACGGTACGCGAGCGCCCTCAAGGCGCTTCCGGATATCTTCCCCGGGGCCCGGTTCCTCGAGCGCGGCGCAAGGGCTTTTATGCTCTCGAAGGTCGGCGCTTATCTCCGGCATCTGGCCGCCCAGCGCCTGATTCAGGCTTCCGCTTGAGCGATTCTTCCGAAACCGCCGTGCGGGCCTTGTTTGACTCGCTTTTTATTCCCTGTTAGAATTCCCGCTCACGCCTAATGGTTCGCCAGATAAGGATGGTATGACATCTCCTGAAAAAGACGCCCGGGCCCAGCTCAAACTCTTGAGCGAAGGGACCGTGGATTTGATCAGTGCCGAGGAGCTTCTTGAGCGCCTTAACCTTTCTCTTGGCGCGCGCAAACCTCTGCGGATCAAATACGGGGCGGATCCTTCAAGCCCGGATCTCCATTTGGGCCACACGGTGCCGCTAAGCAAGCTTCGGCTCTTTCAGGATCTCGGGCATCAGGTGGTTTTTATTATCGGGGATTTCACGGCCCGGGTCGGAGACCCGACGCAGAGAAACGAAACCCGGCCCATGCTCACACCCGAGGAAGTGGGGAAAAACGCCGAATCCTATCAAACCCAGGTTTTTAAAATATTAGACCGCGCAAAAACAGAGGTCCGCTACAATTCCGAATGGCTTGAAAAACTGACACCCTCGGATTTTCTGCACCTGACGGCCCAGTACACCGTCGCCCGCCTTCTTGAGCGCGACGATTTCCAGAAACGTTACAAGTCCGGAATCCCGATCGCGCTTCTTGAATTTTTATATCCGCTTCTTCAGGGGTATGATTCCGTGGTGGTGCGCTCCGACCTGGAGCTCGGCGGAAGCGACCAGAAGTTTAACCTTTTGGTGGGCCGCGAGCTTCAGAAGGTCTGGGGCCAGAAGCCGCAGATGGTGATGACCCTTCCGCTGCTTGAGGGAACCGACGGGGTGCAGAAGATGAGCAAAAGCTACCGCAATGCCATCGGGATCGAGGACCCGGCCAAGGAAATGTTCGGGAAGGTGATGTCGATCCCGGACGCGCTTGTCGGCCGTTATTTCCAGCTCGCAAGCGGGATGACGCTTGAAGAATATACGCCGCAGTTCGAACGCATGAAAACGGAGCCGCGCGAAGTGAAGGCCGGTCTTGCCGAAAAGATCACCGCGCTTTATCACGGCGAGGGCGACGCGCGCAAGGCCCGCGAAGAGTTTGACCGCATTTTCCGCGATAAGGGCCTTCCCGACGAAATCCCGACGGTTCTCCTCGGCGAGGAAAAACTCGATATGGTGAGCCTTCTTAAAGAGTCCGGCCTTGTCGCGAGCAAAGGCGAAGCCCGGCGCCTGATCGAGCAGGGCGGGGTAAAGCTCAACCAGGAGAAAGTGACCGACCCGGCTTTTTGCGTGGATCTTTCCCGGGAAAGTCTCATTCAATGCGGCAAACGGAAGTTTGTCCGGGTGCGTTGTGGACGCTGATCCGGCAGCCCGCCTGCGTATTGAAAGTCCGGACCGGGAGATTTGTGTCCGGGCCGAAAATATCTCCAAGAATTTCGGGGGTATCCGGGTCCTGGAAAATGTTTCCTTTGAAATCGCGAAAGGCGAGATTCTCGGTTTTCTTGGGCCCAACGGCGCGGGCAAGACCACGACGGTCCGGATCCTTACCGGTTTTTTTCCTCCTTCAAGCGGCCGGGTCTGGATCGCGGAGCAGGATCTCGCGCGCAATCCCGGACGGGCCAAGCAGCGCATCGGCTATCTTCCCGAGTCGATCGGGCTCTATGAGGACATGAGGGTTGAGGAATTTTTAAAGTTTTCCGGAGCTATGAAGGGTTTGAAGTCGGCCGCGCGCAAAGAGCAGGTCGCGCAGAAAATCGAGCGCTGCGGGTTGGGCGATGTGCGCAAGCGATTGATCGGCCGGCTTTCAAAAGGCTACCGCCAGCGCCTCGGACTCGCCCAGGCCCTTTTGGGGGATCCCGAACTTTTGGTGCTGGATGAACCGACCAACGGCCTGGACCCCAAGCAGATCATTGAGATCCGCACGCTGATCCGTGAACTCGGCCGCGAGCGCACGGTTTTTCTTTCGACGCATATTTTGCCCGAGGTCAGCATGGTCTGCGACCGGGTGATCATCATGAGCCGCGGCCGGCTTGTGGCGAGCGGCACGGCCGAAGAGCTTGAGGCCGGCCTCAAAAAGGCGCGCGAAATTTTGGTCACCGCCGGAGAACCGTGGCGCCGGGACGAGGCCATCGGCCTTTTGAGGAGCCTTCCGGGACTTGAAGACGTGCGGGTGGTCAAGGAAGAACCGGATCAGGTTTCCTTTTCCATGACGGTCCCGGCCGACAAGCCGGACCCCAGGGCCGAGATCAGCCGGCTCTTTGTCGAAAAAGGGATCGCGCTCCTTGAGATCCGCTCGGCGCGCCTTAGCCTGGAGGAAATTTTTATGCGCATTCTCTCAAGCGACGACAGCGCAGCGGGGGAGGCCTCATGAGGAAGGCCTTCGCGCTTGCCCGCAAAGACGCAAACGCCTATTTCCAATCCTGGGCCGGCGCCTTCGCCTTCGCTTTTTTCTTCCTGGTTGCCGGTATTTTATTTTCCATCGTTGTCATGACTTATTCCAAAATTTCTCTGGATGTGAGCAAAGGCTATCAGGAAACCCAGGGGCTCGGGCTCACGCGCTTTATCTGGGGGTCTTTTTTCGCCAATATCGGAGCCGTCCTTATTTTTCTCGCGCCGATCCTTTCCATGCGGGCCTTTGCCGAAGAGCGTAAACAGCAGACCCTGGAATTGCTTTTCACCTATCCTTTGTCGGATTTTGACATTGTTTCAGGAAAATTTCTCGGGATGGTCTGGTTTTTCGAGGCGCTTTTTCTTCCCACGCTCGCCTATACCGCGCTTCTCCACTGGCTCGGCGTCGAGCCCGACTGGGGGCCGGTGCTTGTGGGCTTTCTGGGGTTTTGGCTTCTCGGGCTGGCTTATCTTTCACTCGGATTGTTTGTCTCGTCACTCACCGACAATCCGGTGGTCAGCGCGATCGTGACTTTCGGGTTGCTGCTAGTCTTTTGGGTGCTGGAGTGGGTCGTCAGCATCGCCGACGGCCCTTCGGCCCGCCTGCTTGCGCTTCTTTCGCCCCTGAACCACTATCAGGAATTCACGGTGGGGATCCTGGACTTGAGCAATGTGGTCTATTTCGTCTGTTTTCAGCTTTATTTCATTTTTCTGGCCATGCGATCCATCGAAGCCAGGAACTGGAAAGGCTAGGCATGCGCCAGTTTTTCATCCGTTTTCAGATTCTGCTGGCATCGATTTTTCTTTTGATTACCTTTGTCATGCTGGGGTCGCTTGCCGCCCGTTATAACCGCCGCTGGGATTTCACGCGGGAAAAGATGTTTTCCCTGGCGGAGCCCACGGCGGAAGCGCTCGCCAAGATGCAGCCCGACCCGGTGGAAATTCTTGCTTTTTATCCTCATGACGACCCGGCCAAGGGATACTTCGAGATGTTTCTGAAACAGTGCGCGCTGCATCACCCGGGCCTGAAGTACCAGTTTTATGACCCGGACCGCGTTCCCGGTCTGGCCCGGCAATTTCAGGTTAAGGATTTTTATACCCTGATTATCCAATACCAGGGCCGGCATGAAAAAATTTTGCGGCCGACCGAGGAGAGTTTCACCAACGCGCTTGTGCGGCTCATCAGCCCGAAAAAGTTTCAGATCTGTTTTGTGACCGGCCACGAGGAAGCCGCTATGGACTCTTCCGAGCGCGGGGGGCTTGCCCAGTTCCGGCAGGGCCTTGAAAATGCGAGCTACCGGTTTAACGAAATCGTCCTTTCGCGGGACAAGGTTCCGGACTCCTGCGAAGTGGCCGTTGTCGCCGGGCCGCATTATGATCTTCGTCCCGACGAGCGTGCGCTTTTAAAGTCTGTTTTTGAGGGCGGCCGGGGAGTTTTTTTGATGCTGGACCCCATGGACCCGGGGCAGGGCAAGACCTTTCAGGATTTTCTCGAGGCCTTCGGCGTGCTCCTCGGCGAGGATGTGATCGTTGACAAGATGACGCGCGTGGCCGGCGGCGATGTTTTGATGCCGCTTGTCAGCCGTTATGTGATCGGGCATCCCATCACGAAAAATTTTGAGGAGCCGACGCTTTACCCGGTGGTTCGAAGCGTCCAGCCTTCGATTGAAACCCTGCCCGGTCTTGAGGCTGTGCCCCTCGCTTTGAGCAATTCCGAAAGCTGGGCGGAAACGGATTTGCCCGCCATGGAAAAAGGGGAGACGGCCTTTGAGGTGGGCGAAGATCTGGCCGGGCCCATTGCGATCGGGGTCGCGCTTGAAAAACAGGGCGGAGGCCGGATGGTCGTGATGGGAGACAGCGATTTCCTGACCAACGCCTATATCAGCCTTTCGGGAAACCGGGCTTTCGGCCAAAGAATCCTCCAATGGCTTGCCAAAGACGACCGCACGGTCGTGATCGCGCCGCGCCAGCCTGATTTCAAGCCGCTTTATCTCGACGGTTTTCAGCGCACGGTTTTCTTGAGCGTCATCCTGGCCGGATTCCCCGCCCTGTTTTTTCTTATCTCCGCGGTCGGCGTTTTCTGGAGGCGCCGGTCGCTTTGAAGACCTCCATCACCCTGACCAGCCTTGCGCTTTTTGGTGTGGTGGCCGGGATTTACTGGTACATGCAGCCTCTTGAAAGTCCGGTATCCGAGCCGGTCGCGCCTGAAACCGGGGAGGATTTTTTGGCGAACCAGACGGAAGGCGACATTGTGCTCATGCAGCTGCAGGATTCGGCCAAGAAGCAGACGATCACCCTGGAGCGCATTCGTTCGGAATGGTTTTTGAAGTATCCGGTTTTTTATCCCGCCGATCCCATGATGGCTGAAGGCTTGGCGAGCGCGATCAGGCTCTCAAGAAAAGCCAGACGCCTGGTCCCCGAAAAAGGCTGGGCCGAGTATGGGCTTGAGCGCCCGTCTCTGAAAATCGGAATCCGCCAAAGCCGTTCCGCCCGGCGCCGGTATCTTTATTTGGGCGATCTTTCCCCGGTGAGCCCCCATGTCTACGCGCGCTGGGACCGTGAAGGCGAATACTTTTTGGTTGACCAGGATCTCAAAAAAGCTTTTGATCGGAGCGTTTATTCTTTAAGACAGAAACGCGTCTTTCGCACCCCGCTTGCCGGGGTGGCCAAGATTCGCGTGCGCACCCGGCTTGGAGAGGAATACGAGCTTGCCCTTCAAAAAGACCGGTGGGTGTGGATGGAGCCGGTCGAACTCCTCGGCGCGCCGGTAGATCCCCAAACCGCCGAAGAAATTTTCCGGCACATTCAGGCCCTCTACGTAAAAGAATTTTTGGACGATGAAACGCTCTGGCCCGAGACTTTGGGGCTTTCACCCTGGGGCCCCAGGGTTCAGGTGAGTCCCCAATCCGGCCTGGCCGAAGTCATTGATCTCGGAAGTGAAGTCAAAGACCGCGATGCCGTCTATGCCCAGCGTCAAGGAGAGCCGGCCTTGCTTTTGATTTCCCGCGAGCACATCCAGCGCCTCTTTGAGATCGCCAAAACAGCCCGCCAAAAAGCGCCCGAGGCCGTTTCGCTTTGATGCTTTCCGAGAACGCAGCGATCGGCGAGAGGATCCGCGCGCTTCTGGAACGGATCCGGATAAAAGCCCTTGAATCAGGGCGAGGACCCGAAGCCATCGGCCTGGTGCTGGTCACGAAAACCGTCGAACCCGCAAGGATTCTTGAGGCTTTTCAGGCGGGCGCGCGGGATTTCGCGGAGAAC
>JAHFHI010000270.1 GCA_023246995.1 Candidatus Omnitrophota bacterium | reverse complement strand
GGGCAGACGTCTTCGCAAGAGACAAAACCCGGTAACGGCATTTTGGCCGTGGAGGACCTAATCGCGCGCGCGCGCCAGGCAAACCCGGGCCTGCTTGCGGCCAAGGCCGAGTGGCTTGCGGCGAGAAAGGCGGTCTGGATTGAAAGCGCCCTCCCCGACCCCATGGGGGAGTATGACCTCATGGGGGAAATGCGTGAAACCCGGACCGGCCCGGAAAAAAACCGTTTCATGATTTCCCAGGAAATTCCTTTCCCCCTGAAACTCTACGAAAAAGGCAAAATCGCGGCCCGAGAGGCTGAAGCGGCTTTTTTGCGCTACCAGGCTCTTGAGCGGGATTTGACCGCCAAGCTGACCGGGCTCCACGCAGAGCTTTATTTTGCGGACGCTTCGCTTGCGGTCATTGCCGAGGTGAGCGGGCTTCTTAAAAAATTCGAATCCGTGGCCGAGAGCCGTTACTCAAATCTTTCGGGTTCCCAGCGGGACGTGGCCAAGGCGCAAAGCGAGGTTTCCATGAGTCTGGAAAAAACCTATATGCTGAAGCAGCGCCGGGAAAGCATCGCGGCCATGGTGAACGCGCTTTTGGATCAGGACCCCATGACTGAAATTCCCGCGGCCCAAAGGCCGGAAAAACCCGAGCCGCGGCGTTCCCTTGTGGAGCTTGTCAATCTGGCGGTCAAGCACCGGCAGGAGATCAAGGAAATGGAGGCGCTCGCGGCCAAAAGCGCTCATGCCAGGCGTCTGGCGAGGCTGGCCTATGTGCCGGATCTAAACGCCGGCTTCGAATACACCCGCGTCGGGGCCGGAAGCACGATGGAGCCGCCTGATATGGACGGAAAGGACAGTTGGATGTTTCCGCTTAAAATCAATTTGCCGATCTGGCAGAACCGCATCATCCCGGAAATCCGGCGCGCGGGAAATGAGCTTGCGGCAAGCCGCGCCCGCGTCCTGGAAGCCAAGAACACGGCCTTTTATGAGGTCAAGGACGCCTATTACCGTTTCGATGCGGCCAGTAAAGTGGCCGGTCTTTATAAGACCGCGGTGATCCCGCAGGCCCAGCTCGCGCTTGCGGCCGATCAGGCCGGCTACGAATCGGCTAAGACCGGTTTTCTGGATCTTTTGGACAGCGAGCGTGTTTTTTTGAATGCCAAACTTTCTGAAATCCAATTTTTTACCGAAGCCGTGAAAGCCTATGCCGATCTTGTCAGGGCCACAGGGCTCGACCTCGAAGATTTTGAAAGCCCGAACAAGGAGGAAGCGCATGCGTCATCCAAAGACTAATTTTTTTAAAATTTTTCTTATTCTGTTTATTTTTACGGTGGTGGGCGCCGAAGCCGTTGCTTTATACCGCTCCGGGCGGCTCGGTCCGGTATCCCGAAAAACAGCCAAGGGTGAAATTTATTATTGTCCGATGCATCCGACCTATACTTCTGAGCGTCCTGGAGACTGCCCGATCTGCAACATGAAACTGGTCAAACGCGAAGAGGCCGCCGCGGAAACTTCCCATGAAGGGCACGTTCCTGGCCCAGTCTCGGGAGCGGAAGCGTCCGGGACCCCAAGAATTTTTAGTGTCGAAGAATTAATGAAAATGAAACCGGGCGAGCTTTGTTTGCTGCATAAATGCGCCAAAGGGCATTGTCTCATGGCCATGACCGAAGAGCTCGCGCGTCTCGGACGATGCCCGTCCTGCGGGGAAGACCTCGGGGTCATCGTCCGTGAGGCTCTTCCCGGCGGATACGCGCCCGTGAAGCTAAACGAGCAGAAACAGAAACTGATCGGGATCAAGACCCAAGCCGTGCTCAAGCGCGCGCTCGCCAAGGAAATCCGATCCTCCGGGAAGATTGCTTATGACCCCGAGCTCTATCAGGCTGAAGAAGAATTCCTGCAGGCCTTGCAGGCTCTTTCAAAGATTGTCCCGGAGTCTGACCCCGCGGTCAGGGCGCAGGCAGAAAAACTTGTGGACTCAACCAAGATTCGCTTAAAACTTTTCGGCCTTAGCCCGGGCATGGTCGGAGATATCGAAAAAGCGCAGACTCCCGACCGCTCGCTTCTTTATTCCGAGGCCGGAGGGAGTGTCTGGCTTTACGCGCCCCTTTATGAATACGAAATCCCACTCGTCAAAGAAGGGGATTTGATACAAGCCGAGGTGCCTTCGGTTCCCGGGAAATATTTTGAGGGCCGCATCCGCTCCGTGGACTCGGTTCTCGACCCGCTCACGCGCAGCGTGCGGGTGCGAGCCGTTCTCCAAAATCCGGAAGGCATTCTCAAACCCGAGATGTACGTCAACGCGGTGATGAAAGTCGAATTAGGGGAGGTCTTGGCCATCCCGGAAGAAGCGGTATTTGAGACCGGAGAAAAAAACATCGTTTTTGTCGCCGGGCCGGAGGGCTTTTTTGAACCCCGCGAGGTTGTGCTCGGCACAAAAACAGAAGATTCCTATGAAATTAAAAGCGGGGTTCTGGAAGGGGAGCTTGTGGTCACGAGCGGCAACTTTTTAATCGATTCCGAGAGCCGGCTCAAGGCCGCGCTCGAGGGCATCGGTCCCGGAAAAGGGAGCGCGCACTCGCATGGGCAGTGAAAATTCCGCGCGTAAGCCGGGCTTTATTGAAAACGTTATCGATTTTTCCGCGCATCACAAATTTTTGATCCTGATTCTAACCGCCCTTGCCGTGGCTTGGGCGGTCTGGTGCGCGCGGCGTATTCCGCTTGACGCGATCCCTGACCTTTCCGACACCCAGGTCATCATCTATTCACGCTGGGACAGAAGCCCGGATATTCTCGAAGACCAGGTGACTTACCCGATTGTGACCGCCATGCTCGGCGCGCCGGGCGTGAAGGCTATCCGGGGATTTTCTGATTTCGGATTTTCCTACGTTTACGTGATC
>JAHFHI010000269.1 GCA_023246995.1 Candidatus Omnitrophota bacterium | reverse complement strand
TGTGGAGCTCAAGTTCCGTTTCAAACGTCGGGCGGCTAAGAAAAACCTTAAGTTTCCCGGAGCGCATTTTTTGAACATCCGCAAATTTCATGTGATTGGCCACGCATTCGCTCACCTGGCTGATTTCGTCGTTTGAAAACCGCAGTCGGCGCATAATTTTTTCGGTCATTTTGGCCCCCACGGGGGCATGCTCGTAAAAACGTATTTTTCCGTCGCGGAGCGCATAAGTCGAAGGCTTGCCGACATCGTGAAAAAGGGCCGCGAGGGCAAGCACGGCGCTCGGCTCGCGAAGCTTTTCCAAAAGCAGCCGGGTGTGGACAAAGACATCCCCTTCCGGATGAAAATCCGGAGGCTGTTCGACGCCTTTCATGGATTCGATCTCGGGGAGGATTTCTTTCATAAGACCGGATTGGGACAGAAGCTCAAAGCCGCGCGCCGCATTCGGGCGGGTGAGCAACTTCACGATTTCGTCCCGGATTCGTTCCGGGCTGACTTGATGGATCAGGGGCGCCAAAGTCTTGAGAGCGGCCCATGTGGCCGGATCGATCGAAAAACCAAGCGAAGAAGCAAATCGGACGGCACGCAAAAGACGCAGCTTGTCTTCCTGAAAACGGTCTTCAGGGACACCGATAGCACGGATGATCTTTTTCCCCAGGTCTTGAATCCCGCCGACAAAATCGAGCACCTGTCCGCGCGCCGGGTCATAAAAAAGGCCGTTTACGGTGAAGTCTCGCCGGGCGGCGTCTTCTTCGGGAGCGCTGAAGCGTACGCTCACCGGGTGGCGCCCGTCGGCGTAAGATCCGTCGGAACGAAACGTCGCCACCTCAAAGGAGGCCTCGCCCAGAATCACGATCATGACGCCGAATTGGCGGCCCACCGGGACGGTCTTTAGGAAGAGCGCTTCAACATCCTCGGGCTTCGCGTTTGTGGCGATGTCAAAATCCTGGGGAATTTTGCCCATGAGCGCGTCACGAACGCATCCACCGGCAAAAAAAGCGAGGAACCCTTTCTCGCGAAGTTTGCGGGTGGCCTCCAAAGCCCCCTGTGCCAGAGGGCTTTTTTCGAAAACGCCGCTAAGCTGAAGCTGTTCCTGCGTCATGGATGTCGATACGGGCGGTAAAGAAAAGGCCGGAGAGGGCCACCATTCCGGCGAGCGTGATGAGCGGGTACAGGCCGATGCGCGAGGCCATTTGTCCCCCAAGGAAGCCGAATCCGATCTGACCGAGATTAAAAACACTCATAAGGACCGCAAACAAGGTTCCTTCGACCCCCGTGTGATGCGTGAGCGATGCCGCGGCGGACATCACCGGAAGCATTACAAGACACCCCATGACACCGCCCAAAATAACCAGCATTGCGGCACTCCATTTGTCCGCGATTAAAAGTGTGGAGAAAATATTCAGGCAGTTAAAAAGGATGGCCCAGCGCAGCGTGATCTTCAAAGGAATCCGGCGCAGCCAGCGGGCGTAAATCAAACTGCCGGCCATGGCGCCCGCCCACCCTAAACTTGAAAGGAGTCCAAGAAAAGTCTCCTCAAAGCCCAGTTTTTCCTTGAGGTGAAAGAAAAACGGGATCCCGAAGGAAGCCGAGACGGAAATGAGAAACAGGATGGCGCAAAAAAATTGGAGGTTGGGCTTCAAAAGAAGCGTAAAACAGCGTTTGACGGGGATAAACGCCGAGGTGAACGGCCCGCGGGGAATTTTTTTTTCAAGAATCCAAAGCGCGCACGCAGTGACGCTTATCGGCAAAAGCGCGGTTAAAGCAAAAATAATTTGCGGGTGAAAACGCGAGGCAAGCCATCCCCCCAAAATCCCGCTCACCATGGCCCCGGCGCTTCTTGCACCCCAGGCGATGGATTGATAGATGTGGCTTGAAAAATCCGTCGAGTGCTCCACAATCAGCCCGTCGGTGATGACATCGGTTGCGGCAAATCCAAGGTTTGTCATGAGGAGAGCGATCAAAATCCAGTTTTTTTCCGAAGGAAAAAAAATCAATCCGCACCACCCGGCCGCGGAAAGAAGCGAAAACAAGATCAAGTAGGACTTCCTGCGGTATCCGGCAAGAGGGCAGCAGTCGGAGAGCAGTCCGTAGAGGATCTTCAAGACCCACGGAAAAGCGGCGATGGAACTGACGGCGGTTATTTCCGCAACGCTCCACTTAAGGCTCCTCAGAAAAAGCGGGAGCGCGACGCCGGAAATCCCGAGGCTGCCCTGGCAGAAATACACCACTCCCGCAAGGAACGAGACGTCCCGTGAGTGTTTAAGCAAAAAAATCCCTCGCCTTTTTTTGGCCGACCGCTTTGGTGTAGTCGCCATAGTCGATCAAAACCAGGTCGGGGCGTTTCTCGCTCATCCTGCGGGCGAACTGGCCGCGTTCGCCCGGAAAGTTTTCAACGCGGCGGCTGGCCATGTATTTAAAAGGTGTGCCGCATTCAGGGCACGAGGCGGCCTGATAGGGATCGATTCCAAGATTGCGGCAGGAAGCGCAGTCGGCACTTAAATCCCCCATAATAAGCAGGTGCTGCTTGACGTCCTCAAGGTCGTAAGCCTTGAATGTCCGGAGGAAGTCGCGTCCCATCATGCCCCCGAGAGAAGATAAACCTGATCGCCTTCGCGCACGCGATCCGGCACTTGGACTCCGGCCTCATGGCCGCGCGCGGCTTTCTGGACGCGGTCATGATCGATTTCCAGGTTCAGGATGGTAAAAGTCAAATCCGTCGTATGCCCTTTGACGCGGATCAGGTCTCCCACGGCAAGTTTATGGGCTTTAATCTTTACGACACCGGCCTGAACATGCGGAAAATAATGGGTTATCTCCCCCACCCATTTACCCGCAAGGGCGTCTTTGCCTTTCTTCGGGGCCGGCTTCGCCGCCGTTTTTTTAGAAGC
>JAHFHI010000268.1 GCA_023246995.1 Candidatus Omnitrophota bacterium | reverse complement strand
CGTTTCACAGAGAAGCTCTCGGGCCGTCTCCTCTCTTAAAACGTTCCCGTCTCTTAAAACCCGGATCCGCGCTTCTTCGGGCGCCTTCACGCGCAGCACCGCTTTTTCTTTGAATTCCAAGACCTCCCCGGGCCCGTACTGTTCGGCTTCCGGAGAATCTTCCACGGCCTCGAAAATAAAATCGCGGGCCGGCCCAAAGGCTTCAAAGGCGGTAAAGCTGCGGCCTTCTCCGAGGGCTTCCATAATGGCGTGTTCTTCAAGTTCTCCGGCCAAGACGTAGGTCGTGACCGACTGGAACCACAAAAAATAGTTCTCGGGAGTCATGCCTAAAAATTGCAGATGAATATGCGCGTCGTTTGCCCCAAACCCGGCGACTTGGGCTTGCCCCAGCTTTTCATCCCACAGGGCCAGGTTCTCTTCCGGTTTTTTCTGAAAACTTTTCAAAAAAAAGCCGGGCGCGAGGGCCGCGACCTTTGCCGCATGCGCGGGATGATAGACCGGGTAAAAAGAGTGGGAAAAATTATAAATTTCAAGACCGTCGTAGCCGCTGATTTTATCCAGACTCCGCCACGGATTTTTTCGGCAAACCGGATGAGCCAAAACGGCGTAACCTTTGTTTTCATGAATCCATCGTATCAAAGCCTGCGAATCCGAAAGTCCGGCCGGGGGTTCGGTTTCGGGCCCGAGCGCGATCAAGTGCCCGTCGGAACTGGAAATTTCATTGCCGAAAACAAGAAGCGGGCTTCGGGGAAAGGCGCCTTCCCGATAGGCTTTTTTACCCTCAAGCGTGTTGTGATCCGTCACCACCACAAAATCAAGTCCGGCGCGGCGGCCGGTGGCAATGACTTTTTGAAGCGAGGCCTTTGAGTCATGGGAAAATTCAGTGTGCACATGAAAAACCCCGCGCCACGGCCCTTTGGCGGAAAATTCCCTTTGAGGAACAGGGTAAGCGGGTGTGCGCACCGCAAGCGCGCAACCGTGAAAAACGACAAGCAGGCTGAAAACCAGAGCAAACCGAATGGAGCATTTAAGGACCCTGAAATCCATGATCTAAAGGGTACCCCATAAAGGGGTTACGATCAATTGAGCTGGCGCAATCAGCCCAGAAAGGCCATTTTTTTGATCAAAGGGAGGAGTTCGCCCAAAGCGCTTTGGCCGGAGCCTTTTTCCACGACCGCGGCCTTGCCGATCTTGCGGATTTCGGCAAGCTCATCGCCGAAAACCGCGGCAAAAAAAATAATGACGGGCGTCTGGTTCCCGCTCCGCCGCAGACTGCCGAAAACTTCGCGGCCGTCCATGACCGGCATTTTAATGTCGAGCATGGCAAGATCAAAGGTCTCGCGCTCAAGCCGGCCAAGCCCCTCGGCTCCGTCGGAAGCAAAATGCACTTCAAAAATGGGATTTACCCGGTTTTGAAAATAATCACCGAGCATCCGGCGGATTTCCTCCTCGTCGTCGACCACAAGGAGCCGCAGTTTCTCGGGAATCGGAAGTTTGGCGCTCAAAGACTTTTGAAACTCCGAAAGGGCCGGCGGGGGTCCCGAAAAAAAACCTTCGAATTCAAGCCCGCTTTTGACGGCCTCCCCGGGAGCGCTTTCAAGCGCGAAAAAACGAACCGTCGGGCGCGTTTCGCGAATCACCTTGAGCTTCTGACAAAGCGCCCGCGAAAGAAGCGCGGGGTTGGCAAAAATAAGATCGGGCAAGGCCCGATCAAGCGCGGCTGAAAACCGAACCGGCTCGTCAAAAGCGTAGAAAAGAGACGGCGTGTCTTCGAGGAACTCCCTCAAAAACATGGGCCAGGGGCTTGCGGGGTTATCGAGCGCCAAAATTCTTCTCTGCGGCATAAAGGTCTCCCTTGGCCGCATAGAATATTCGCCCGCGCGGCCCAAGTCAAACCCGGGTTTAAGAGAGAAGGAAAAGGATCAGGCGGACTGGTAAAACTTTCGCTCGAGGAAAACCTGCTCAAAAGCACGCTGGATCAAGGAGAGATCGGATTTGGAGATCCCCAGATCCCGGGCCGCGGAAAGGACCCGGCTTTCGATCTCGCGATATTTTTTGATTTCCTCGGCGCTCATGCCGCCGAGCACAAGCCGTGACTTTCTGCGGATCAAAAGATCCTGCACGCCGGGGTGATCGCTCGGCAGATCATCAAGCACGCGGATGCCGGAGAGCACCTCCCCCAAAAGCGCGCCGTCGCGGGTTGAAACCGCCACATGCTTGCTTGAAAAATCCGGCAAGGTCCCCACGGTCACGCCTTCCCTTGACTGGGCCTGCTTGTGCGACTCGGCCGCGATTTTTTGAAGCACCGCCGGCATCTCGGGTTTCCAGAAGGATTGGAGCGTCAGACGGTCAGCCACATGCGCGTACTCGGCTTTGAAGTAAAGCTTCATGCGCTCGGCCGCCTCGCCCATTTTCTGTACGGCCTTGGAATCACTGCCGACGGCAAGCACCGCGATATCGAGATTGGGGTTTTCTTCGAGAATTCGCTTTAAGGCAAAATAAAATTGCTCGGCTGCCCGGCGTGATTTTCTAGAGCCCGTATCCACAGAGGGAATATTTTTAAAGATCAGCACATCAAGCCCCGCCTCTTTGGAATCCGTCTTGCCGGTCTTTTCAGCCGTCCCGAAACCCGCGGATTCTCTTAAATCCCACTGGATAAAGGGCATGACCTGGGCCTGGTTTTCAGCCGCCATAAGCGGCACAAAACGAAAAGCCATATGAATGACAACGGGCCGGACATCCTCCCACCGCCTGCCGAGCCCGGTTTCAAGGAGAGCGAGTTGCTGCTCGAACTGGGCCATTTGGGCGCTGCGGACAAAATCCCGCGCCGGCTCCAAAGCCTCGGTGGACGCGCGTCTTACTTCGGAACGCTTGCCGGCCGCGGTTTTAAGCTCAAGACGTTT
>JAHFHI010000267.1 GCA_023246995.1 Candidatus Omnitrophota bacterium | reverse complement strand
TCAGACCCGCGCCTCCGCTCACCAGCGCGCGCCCCTTGAGCGCGTTCATCAAAATCCCCCCGACAGAAGCGTCATTTCCGGATCCCTAATGCAAGATACGGAATCGGTTTAAAATAATTCCACCAGTCAAGAAATGGTTTCATCTTCGTGTAATTTTTCTTGCCGCTCGGGTAAGTCTTGTGCACCGGAACTTCCAGGACACGATATCCCAAACGCATGGCTTGGGCAAAAAAATAGGTCTCAAGCGGGTAGCCCTCAAGCCAGTCCTGCCAGAGATTGATCCGGGGATCTTGAACTAAAGACGCCCGGAAAGCCCGGAAGCCGCTGGTGCCGTCGGTGATCCGCCGCATCATAAAAAGGGAAAAAAGCGCAGTGAAAACTTTAATGCCCCAGATGCGGTGAAAGGGCATGTGCTGCCAGCCGCCGCCGTCCAGATAGCGCGAACCCTGAACAAAATCCGCCCGGTTTTCACGGATCGGATCCACGAGGCGCGGAATTTCCTCGGGATTATCCTTGCCGTTGGTCGCGAAGACCACAAAGACGTCAGCCTTCTTCTTAAGGCCGTACTCGATCCCCGTGCGGATGGCGGTGCCCGGACCCGAGCGATTTTTTTGAGGAATCACCGTAATCCCATGATCCCGAAGAATCCTCGGGGAATCATCCGTGGAGGCATCGTCGACAATGACGATTTCATCCACGAGGCCCGGCGGAAAACGTTTGGCGGTCTGAACCGCACGCTCGCCTTCGTTATACATGGGGCCGATGGCTAGGATTTTCATCTTGCCGGCGAGGATAAAAGCTGTCGGGTTGTGAAATTTTTAAGAAATTTTTCTGATGCGGCCAAAACCGTGTTTACCGAAATCGCTTTCATGCAGTCGGGCACCACTTTAGGGCAATGATCCGGATGCTTCATACGGCCGTCGGACCAACAGCCTCGGCATACCAGATCCGACCACACCGCCTCAAAACCCGGGCGCGGCGTGATCAGATAAGAAGGGTTCAGAGGCCCGTAAAGACCGACGGTGGAAGTCCCCACGGCCAATGCCAGGTGAACAAGACCTGAATCCACACCCACCAGGAGGTCGCATTGGCTAAGGAGAAGGGCCGCCTGTCTTAGGGAAGTCTGATCGACTAAGTTAATCCCCCAAGGCAAAGGAATTTCGTCTTTTCCGAGGATGAGCACTTCGGCATCATAACTTGTCTCAAAAGCGGCAATCAGCTCACCCCATCGAGCCTCGTCCCATTGGCGGGAAAACCATCGCGCCGAAGACCTCGCGATAGCGATTCGCGGACGGGAAGGATTTTTCGGCCAGCGTTTCCCGGCATCCGCGATCTCTTCCGGAGATAAGTAGACGCGCGGCAGCCCGAGCTCCCGGACACCGATACGGCGTGACAAGGATTCTATCCTCGATTGCCCGCGCACCTCACCCCGGAGCGGGAAAAGCAAATCGGGATCAAAAATATCCCCCTTGTCTATCTCCAAATACGGATGATGCTTCAAAAGGTCGGAGTTTTTAAATCTCGCGAGGATTCGGGAAAGGGGGAAACGCTTTTTCAAAGCTTCAATGGCGGGAAGCGTCATAATCTCATCCCCGACGTTCCAGTCCACCTCGATTTTTATCGAAACGGGCTTTCCCGAAAAACGTTTCGCCCAAAACCGGAAGTGCCGCGGGATGCGCGCACCGAGCCCGAGAAGCCTCGCCGCCAAACGTCCCAAGAGTTTCTTACGGGATGGGTCCAAATTTCTGGAGCCTTTTTTTCGGCGCAGGTAATCCACGAAACCGAGGATCGCGGCCCGCGCTTGTTCGGGGCAACCCGAGCGCCAGAGCCGGTAGAGGGTATTCCAGAAAAAGTCATAAAGAAAATAGAGAAAAAATAACAGGAAGCGGCCTTTGGGACTATAGGTTTCAAAAAAATAAAGGCGGTTGCGCGTGCGGTAATAATGAAAGGCGGAGCTCTCGACGCCAAATGCGGATCCGGGTTTATGCCAGGTTTTAGCCTCGGGCACATAACGGCCTGAATAACCCGCGCGGTGAATTCTCATGAGCCATTCGGTGTCGTCATAATAGATAAAATATCCCGGGTCCAGCAGTCCGGCTTTATGGACGGCCGCCATGCGCACAAGACAGAACCCGCCGGGATAAAGGTTTGCTTCTTCCGGCGAATCATACTGGCCCTTGTCTTCCACATTTTGGATGAATCCCCGGAGCTGCCCGCGCCACCAATCGATTTCGCTTATTTTCGCGCCCCGGGCAAACCAGATTTTCTTGTCGCTGTCGGCATAATAGACCTTGGGAAAGGCGAGACCGATCTGCGGCTTGGCGTCAATGGCGCTCACCAATTCACGCAAGGCGGAAGGCTCGACGGTCGCATCGTTGCCAATAATAAAAAGGTAATCCGCTCGGGCCCGGATCGCGTAGCGGATCTCGCCGTTGACGCCCTCGGCGCAGCCCAGGTTTTCGGCATGCCGGACGATCGCCACACCCGGAAAGCGTGCCCGTACGGCTTCATAAGTGCCGTCGACAGAACCGTTATCCACCACCACGATTTCAAAATTAGGATAGTCGAGCTTTACCAGGGACTCGAGACAGCGCAGCACATGATCTTTCTGATTCCAAGTGAGGGTCGCGACAACGACCTTGGGAAAAGAACTCATGAAAAAGGAATCAAACCCTCTCGGCAGGATAAAGTCCGGCGGATTCTTGGGATGAAATCAGAACGGGTTCACCGCCCTTGTCGATGGATTCCTGAATCGCGCACATCGTGCGCACAACCTGAAGCCCGTTCATCCCGTCGGCGAGCGGTTTCCTGCCCGTGCGGATGCAATCGATAAATTCCAGGCAGACATTGCGAAGAGGTTCCTCGGCCTCTACCTTGGGGCTGATGATGTCCCCGTCGCGCAAGAGCAGCTGAA
>JAHFHI010000026.1:1449-9424 GCA_023246995.1 Candidatus Omnitrophota bacterium | reverse complement strand
CTTATCTCTATGAATCTCCGGGCAAACACCGGCCCCATGATTATGATCTCGCTTCGCTCGGCGGCAATTCAAACCCCAAAGAGACCAAGGATGATATTACAAACTGGTAAAGAGGGACCTTGCGGGCAAGGGAGTCCCAAAGCGGCGGCCGCGGGGTTCACGCTGATCGAAGTTTTGATTAGTGTGGTGATTCTTTCGACCGGGCTTGTCGCGGTGGATCAAATTCTCTTAAGGCTCGCGGGCCACACCGGTTATTTGGAACACAGGAGTGAGGCGAGCCGTCTTGCGGCCAACAAGAAGTGGGAGGCCGAGCAGGAAGCCGAAAAAAGCGGGAAGGCGCCTTTAAGCCAGGGGATGATGCTCGGCGCGCGAAAAGCTTTTAGTTATCAGCTTAAATCCAAAGGCGTGGAAGGCCAGGCCGGGCTCGTTGAAATGGAGCTTGGGGTGGGTTGGGAGGAATCCGGGATCCGAAAAGACATCCGGAGAACCTTTTATTTGAGTCTGCCCGATGAAGCGGTTTCTTTTTAATAAGGAAGGGTTTACCTTAATGGAAGTTTTGGTCTCTCTGGTGATTATTTCGTTTCTGGCCGGGGCCATGTACACCACATTTTCCCAGGGCCTGAAGCTGTGGCGTTATGCCATGATGCCGAGGCCGGAATGGGAAATGGATCTTTTTATGGAAAAATTCGGCCGGGATTTGCGATCCGCGTTTATTTTCCGCCCGGGGTCTTTCAAGGGGCAGGCGGATCTTCTGGAATTCTCCACGCTTTCATCCCGCGTCCAAACCTCCGGCGGGAGCTTCCAGATTCCGGTTCAGACCCGCTATTATTTCACTTCCTCCGAAAATGCGGTGTACGCCGAAAAAACCGATTATCCGCGAATGCTGCGGGGCGCGCCGGGCCCGGCAGAAACCCGCAAAGCGCTTGAGGGTGTTTCTGGATTCGGGCTTGAATATTACGCGCGCGATCCCAGGACCCGGGAATGGCAATGGAAAGCTTCCTGGGACGCCGATTGCCTCCCTCGGGCCGTTAAGTTAAGTCTGGACCTCGGAGCCGGGAACCCGAAAAAGCACATGCGTTTTTTTCCGGTTCCGGCGTCGCAGGGGTGCGCTTAGGTGATCCATGCCCGCCGCTCTTAAGGCCCCGCCGCGCATGGGAGGCGCATCGAAGTTCGGGAAAAGTTTTTCCAGGGTTTCGCGCCGAAGCCCGGAGCGTGTAGCGCTGACGCTTTCGGAAAATTATATCAAGGTGGTTCACGCCCGGGAGACGGCGGAGAATTTCAAGGTCCAGGGAGTCTGGGCCAAGGCCCTTAAGGGCGAATCCGACGAGGAAATCAGCCGGATGCTCACCGACTACGTTGCGAGCGCCGGGATTTCTCCGGATCAGATGATCTGTACGATCGCGGCAAGATCGTTTATTTCCAAAAATATCGAAATTCCTTCCACCAACAGGGTGGAAATCGCAAAAATCATCGATCTTCAGGCCGGCCGCTTGAGCCCCTACTCCCGCGATGAGATCATCGTGGACTTTCTTTGCATGGACACGCTCACGCAGCATTACACGAGCGTTCTTCTGATCATTCTGAATAGAAAATTCGTGGAGCGCTACATGAAGATTTTAGAGCGGGCCGAGCTGTCGCTTACCCGGATTTTGATTACGCCTGAAACCATGGGCGTCGCTTACGGCGGCATGGCTCCCCCGGGCCAGGAATCCCAGGTTTTCTCCGGCCTTCATGTCGGAGAAGACGCAAGCGACCTTACGATTTTTGAAAAGGGGCAGCTTATTTTTGTGCGGGGGATTCCGGTCGGAGCGTCCCAGCTTGGAGAGAATCCCGAAACCGCCCGAGCGGAATTTTTAAGCGAACTTCAAAAATCGCTCGCTTCCTATCAGGATCAGGGGATCGGTTCCCCGGTCAAATCGCTTCTGATCACCGGGGCCGGCGAGTACCCCGAAACCCTCAAACAGGCGATTCAGGAATCAAGCGAAATCCTGAAAGAATCCCAGGCCATCGTCAAGGCTTTCGACTACCGGCGCATTTTCACCTCGAGTGAGGAGGCCTTCAGGCGGCTCGAGGCCGAAAAAGAGGCCTCTTTTTTCGAGCCCTTGAGCGCTCTTTTTTACTCCCGGCGGGCCAAAATTGACCTCACGCCGAGTGAGATCAAGCTGCGGCGCCAATTCCGAGAAACCAGCCGGGACATCATCATGCTCGGGATTCTCATCATGTCGCTTTGCATGATGATCACGCTTTTTCTGGGCTTCAAGGTCTATATTAAAAATACCCTGCTCGGCAAATATGAGGAGATCCATGGTGCGATTTCCGAAGAAGCCCGTAGTTTGGAGCGCGTTTCCACCAAAACCCGCGTGGTACGCAAGCTCCTCGAAGTCCGCGGCCGGGGTCTTAAGATTTTTGATATCGTAAGCGGCCTGATCGGAAGTGATATTTATCTCGCGGACTTTCAGTACCGCGATAACGGCAAGCTTGTGCTTATAGGCACCGCGCAGTCGATGTCCAAAGTCTTTGCCTTCGTGACCAAGCTCGAGGAGTCCAACTATTTCAGCAAAGTGAAGACCAAGGAAACCAAGTCGCGCCGGGAAGGCAGCGACGATGTGGCGGATTTTCAGATCCGCTGCAGGCTCGCGGAGGGGATTTAATCCGTGGCCGCGCCCCTCCCGGCTTTTGACCTTAGCAAGCTGAATGACTTTTTTACTAAACTTAGCAAGCAGGAGCGCCTCCTTTTTTTTATAGCCGCGGGGTTTGTGGCGCTGATGCTGACGGACCGGGTGCTGCTGGGGCCGATCCTTGAGAATCTGCGAGGCATGGACGAGAAGATCCGGACCGAGGAGGAAGCCATTAAGCGCGATCGCAGGATTCAGTCGTTTAGCGAGAGAATCCTCGATAAGTATTCTCAATACAGCGCTTACCTTGACAGCGGCAAGCTTAGTCCGGAGGAAATCATTTCGGCTCTTCTTAAAAGGATAGAGGTTACGGCCAAACGCCATAAAATCACGGTCAAAAATATTCAGCCGGGTGACACGGAAAAAAAGCCGCTCTATCTGGTTTACAAGACCGGCATTGAAACCGAGGGCACGCTCGGGGACATGCTGACTTTTATGGGAAAACTGGAGCAATCCGATTATCTTTTTCAGATCAATCACTATGACATTGCCCCCAAATCCAAAGGCGCGGAAGTCGTTAAATGCGTCATGGATATTTCGCGGATCATTATCACGGCCGAGAAATTGCCCGAGGGGGCCTCAAGCCGCGATGACGATCTTTCGCCGGGGAAGCCCTCTCTGGAGGCCTTGCCGGATCTTGGCCCCCTGCCGTCTGATGAGGCAGGCCAACCCCAAACAAATGATGCTGCAGTTACTGGGCTTTCCGATACCGGCTCCGGGGAGAGCCTTGGATGAGGTGCGGATCACTGGTTCTTTTTGGAATTTTCATCTTTGTCTTTTATGAGCAGCGCCTGGTCTGCGGCAATGAGGATTTAACCCAGGATGCCGATTACCAGGCCGCGATCACTCATTTTCAGGAGGAGGATTACGACGCGGCGATTGAATCCTTTCAGAGAATTTTGAAACGCTACCCCGACTCCGCAAAGATCTACAACCTGGTCGGCATGACTTATCTGCGGCAAAAAAAGTCGCTTAAAAGCGCGCAGGGATCTTTTGAGCAGGCCATCAAGCTTGATCCCACGTACGCGGAAGCTTATTTCAATCTCGCCAGCTTTTACGCCAGCGAAGGCGGCAACCCGGCTTTGGCCGCCGACTATTTTCAGAAGACGATCGATATTAACCCTAATTTTTCACAGGCCTATTTCGGGCTCGGGTGGTTCAGCCTTACCGAAAAACACGACACCGAAAAGGCGATGGCCTATTTTTTGAAGACCCTTGAACTTTATCCGGACTTTGCCGAGGCCTATTACGGCATCGGGATCACCCATATTCAGGAAGGGCACGCTTATTTGAGCCTGGAGGCCATCTCAAAGTTGCGCGAACTAAACCGCCAGGATCTGGCGACTTTGATTGAGCGCACCATGCAGGGCGAGATTGAAGAAATCAAGGAAGAGGAGACCGGAGTTTTGGCCAAAGAAGATCTCGAAGCGGGCGGCGCTGAAGGCTCGGAGGATTACGTGTGGGTGGGGATGCGCGGGAAAGTCGCGCCCGCCGGGGAAAGCACAAAATGAATTTGATCGAGAAAGCGAGCCGAGTCTATCGGGAATCCGGGAAAATTCTCGCCCGAAGCGGCCGCATGGTTTGCTGTTTGGGAATGATCCTGGCTTCGGGGACTGGTCTTTTAAGGGCTGAAGAAGAGGCCGTCGCGGAAAACCGGGGGATCCGCCGCCACGGCTTCACCTATAACATTGCCGAAGACCGGAAAGTCGAAAAAGTGGGAGGGCTCTATGAGCCCGAAGGGCTTGACAAGTATATGAAGAGGCATATGGACGCTTTGGAGGCCCGGATGGCGGGCCTTGAGAGCGAGATTGAAGAGCTCAAAAGCAAACTCGACGAAACCATTGTGATTCTGAAAGAAAGCGGTTCAAAGAATTCCTGAAAGGCTGCTTGCGGATTCCCATGAAGACCCTTTCTCAAAAGGGAAGCCTGCTTGTGATGGTGAGCGTTTTTTTGGCCATCATGACTCTTTTTACCGTGGCGGTCGGCCGGATGGTGGGCAGCCGGCTTGATTTTATGTCTCGCATGGAGGATCGCATCGAGCTTCTTTTGATCGCGGAAGCCGGGGTCCGCAAAGCCGGGCATTTGCTCAAAAAAAAAGCCGGCCGCAAAGCCGGGCCCCAGTCCTGGAGTCTTAATCAGTCCTGGAGCCGGAATGCGCGCGCCTTTGGAAAAGTCGAGGTCGGGCCGCGGGGATTTTTTTCCGTGCGGCGCCTGAAAGACCCTTCAAAGAAGGATGTCGGCCGAGGCCGTTACGTTTACGGGCTTGTCGATGAGGAGAGCAAAATCAATCTTAATGTCACGCAATCGGAAGCGGTCTTGACCGACCTTTTCCGCTCTGCCGCCGGGCTTACGCGCGAAGACGCCCAGGCGCTTGCCGCGGCGCTTCTTGACTGGATTGATCCGGATGAGGACCCCCGGGATATCGGGGCCGAGAGTCGCGAATACGAAGGTCTGAAGGAGCCTTACCCCCCCAAAAACGGGCCGCTTGGCGCGCTTGAGGAATTGCTTGCGCTTAAAGGCATGACTCCGGAGATTTTTGAAAAGATACGCCCGTATGTGACGCTCGACGGAAGCGGCAAGGTTAATCTCAACACGGCGCCGGCTCTTGTTCTCCAAGCGCTCGGTCTCGACGGGTCGCTAGTCGTAAAAATCGCAGCCTACAGAGCGGGCCGCGACGGCCGCGAAGGAACAAACGATGACGGGACTTTCGAGAACCCCGGAGCGTGGGTTCAGACTTTGGTCGAAGCGGGCTATCTGGCCCCGGCGGAAGCCCAAGCCCTGGGGCCGGTGGAAGCGCCGTTAGATATCGGCTCGACCCATTTCAGTGTGGAGTCTTTGGCCCGGCTCAAAAACCGGCGGCAGGTCTTGAAAGTCAGAGCGGTTGTCAACCAGACAGGGGAGATCAAACGATGGCAAGAAGAATATTTGCAAGGCTCATTTTCACGGGGGTCTTTTTAAGCTTGACGGGTTTTTCCGGGAATGCCCGGGCGGAGGCTGATAACCCGGCCGCCTCTCAAGGAGAAGCCCCCGCGGTTACCCCTGAAGACGAAGGACTGGTTCCGGAATTCAAACTTTTTGCACGCGCGATCGGCGCCGTTCATGAGGCTTACGTGGGCGACGTCAAGCCCCGGCAGCTCCTTTATGAGGCCGTCAAGGGCATGCTCGCCTCTCTTGGCGACAAATACAGCCAGTTCATCGATCCCCAGCTCTATGAGCTTTTAAAAATTCATATGAGCGGCGCTTACGCCGGGATCGGGGCGGTTTTGGAAATGGTGGGGGATTTCCCAGCCATTCGCGACATCAAGCCCGAAAGCGCGGCTCATAAGGCGGGCCTGCTCCCGGGAGATAAGATTTTGAAAATCGACGGCGTTTCCATGGAAAAAAAAGCCATCCCCGAGGTTGCCAAGCTTTTGAGGGGGGAGGCCGATACCGCGGTCAAACTCACCCTCGAACGTTTCACCGTACCGCAGCCTTTTGAGGTTTCGGTCCCGCGGGAAAAAATCGTGATCGAGTCGGTTCAAGACGCCAAAATGATCACCCAAACCATCGCCTATCTGCGGATCGCGGCTTTCAGTGAGAATACGGGAACGCAGGTGCGCCGCGCGCTGAAGGACTTGACCGGCAAGGGCATGAAAAGTCTGATCTTGGATTTAAGGAATAATGACGGCGGGCTTCTGCCGCAGGCCGTGAAGCTTGCCGGTTTCTTTCTTCCCCCAAAGCAGAAAGTGGTGAATGTGACAAGCAAGCTTGTCGAACAGCGCAAGGAGCATTTCACCGCCGGGAAATACCGGGTCACGGAGGATCTGCGACTGATTATTTTAGTGAATCACGTAACCGCGAGCGCTTCCGAAATTTTTTCGGCCTGCATGCAGGACCACAAACGCGCCCGGATCCTCGGAACCCAGACTTTCGGCAAGGCCTCGGTCCAGTCGGTGGTGCCGCTTGACGATGCCAGCGCTATGAAACTCACCACCGCGCGTTATCTAAGCCCAAGCGGCCGGGCGATTGACGGCGTCGGGATTGCCCCGGATGAGGCCGTCGAAGAGATCCCCGAAGGAGGGGGGCTGGACCAGGCTCTTCTCCGCGCTATTGCAATTTTGACGGAGACCGGGCAATCTTGAGGAAAGGGCAGTTGTGCCAGAAAGGATCAGTAATGGATACCAGATGGGCAGCAAGAGGACTTTTCCTCGGGATGTGTTTTTTGAGTATGGGAGCTTTTTGGGACAAGGCCGCGCAAACCGCGCCGATTCAGGACCAACAGGCTGCAAATCAGACCGTTTCCGTACCCGCCTTTAGCGACATGATGAACCAGCTTTCGCAGAATTTGCAGGGTTGGTCAGCATTGCCGCCGGACAGTAAAAAGCGCGCGGTCGAAGCCGTCATCAGCCTTTACAAGAACCGCGACAACACCGCGATTCTAAACGGTGCGGATTTTTATGTCCAAAAGCTTGACGAAGCTTTGGCGGCTAACGCGCCTTTTATGAATGCCGATATCCTGACGGTGGTCAAGATTCTGGCCGTCATGGAATACGATTTTTATAACGGCCAGAACAAGGATGAATTGGCCAAGGAACTTCTCGGGGAAGGCATGGCCCAGGCGATCCGGGCACAGCGCCAGCTCACGGGGCAGGGCTGATAGCCTGCTCTTCGGGTTGTTTGGTTTTGGGACGTAAGCAATCGCCGAAAGCGGCGGCTGTGAAAATAATCGCAAGCCCCGCCGCGTGAAGGATCAGACGGTGAAGGGCTGTGGCCATCTGCCAAAGCACGTCATGCGGGGAGAGGTGCAGGATGAAAAAGTATCCTGCCTCGATCAGGCCCGCGAGCGCGGCTAACGGCCAATAGTCAGTTTGTGCTTGCCGGAAAAGAAAGCGCGTCCCGACAGCGGCGGCAAAACAAAACCATAATCCCTTCCAGTTGTCCCACTCCGCCAGAAAAGCCCCGAAACCCTGCAGAAGGATCCGGCTTTTGGCCGGATCCCCGAAAAGCGCGGTCGCAACCTCACCGGCTGTTTTTCCGGATCCGAGATAGTCCCCGCCCGGCGCAAGAGCCATTTTGAGGTAAAAGACCGCTGCAAGAGGGATGAAAAGCCCCGCCGCGTAACAAAACGCGGCGCGTTTCCATGCCCCGCGAAGCTCTTGGGCCCGCAGGATTTGAATGCCCCCCAGAAGCGTGAGCCACATCACAAAAAAGAGCCCTTCGTTTTTAGTCCAGGAGGAAAGCCCCGCAAGCCATCCGCTTAAAAAAAAGAGGCGCGCGTTTTGAGTTTCGAGAGCCTTTAAGAAAATCAGCGCGGCGGAAGT
>JAHFHI010000026.1:0-1439 GCA_023246995.1 Candidatus Omnitrophota bacterium | reverse complement strand
TGATAAAAAAACAAAGCGGGATGTCCGCGTACTGGCTTGCCGACC
The DNA here is from genome assembly GCA_023246995.1 of Candidatus Omnitrophota bacterium. Classification (GTDB taxonomy): domain Bacteria; phylum Omnitrophota; class Omnitrophia; order Omnitrophales; family Aquincolibacteriaceae; genus JAHFHI01. The sequence goes on along the minus strand of JAHFHI010000026.1, from coordinate 1,394 downwards.
AAACTTGAAGAGATCCCAGGTTCATGAAAAAAGCGGCCGCGAGCAGGGCCGTCCACAGAGGCGCTTCGGCAGCCACTGCCCAAATCACAAGCAGGATAAGAGAAAGCGTAAAAATCAGGGCCACGAGGCAGGGCCAGAGAGGCCATTCTCCGGCAATCGCATGCCACCCCCAAGCCACGGATCCGGGAAGGAGCAGGGGATAGTCCGGATGGGTCAGGTTAAGCGCGGGCGAGAACATGGCCGCCCAGTTTTCCGGCGAGCGAAAGTAAAAAGAAGCTTTCACGTTCCAGAAGTAACGCGCGTCCCATCCGCCGAAAGCGTTCCACAGGCTTGCGGAGAGGAAGTATCGCAGGAGCTCAAAGAGTTTAAAGGAGAATAGGGCCGCGGCGAAAGTATGGAGCGCGGCCTGAATTTTGCAGCAGGATTTTAATTTTTCAAGGCACTCCCGGAGGATCTTCGGAAGACGGAGCATTATCAAACGAATTTTTTCTCGGAGCGTAAAGGCAAAATAGGCTAAAGCGGTGAAGGCGCATAGGGTCATGATGCTTACGCATAAATCTCCGGCGTGAGCGGGCGCGAAAAGGTAGAGGGCCAAAAGCCCCAGGGAAGCCAGCCCCAAACCGAGAGGCCCGGCTAAAGAAAGCCCGAGGAGCCAGGTGCTTGGACCTGAAAAGTTTTTCAGCAGCAGGGCAGACATGAAAATTCCCAGCGTGTAAGCCATCAGAAGCGGAAAAAAAATAGGCATTATTTTTTGACCGCCATGCCTTTTCCGTCGGCAATCACAGCGGCAAGGCGGTAGCCGCTTTGGGCCATTCGCGCGTCGGCAATCGCGTGGCTGGTGCAATAGAGGATCGCCGCATCTTCTCCCGGCTCGGGGTTGAGCACAAGCGGGGCCAAAAAGGCTTGGGCCGAGAGCCAGGTTTCCGTGCTTAGTTTCTGCGAGTCCAGGGGCTCATCCATCAGAAAACTGACGGTGCCCCGGCGAGGAAGATATTTTCGGAAGGCCTCGAATTCTGCCCCGGGCCGGATGTGAGCCTGGCCGCTTCCGGTAAAAAGCGAATTCATTAAGGCCGGATGGACCGGCACCCCGGCCGGGACTCTGAAGGCCAGGATTTGAAAAACCGCATAACCGTAAAAGGCAAAGCCTAAAGTTTTCTTAAGAAAGCTGGGCATAGGATGGCGTATGACTCGTGATTAATAACGGCATAAAGGCTGATTTCCTGCCTTTTTTCAGGGATCGGGCCCAATCAAGGGGATTCCGGAATATGCCGAAGTATAGATGTGTCCTTAAGCCAAAGTGCGGTTTGCACTTAGAACGCCTGTCGGGTAGGCTTTTAGGGGAATCGAGATGGGATTTTTCTTTTCGCATCCTGAAGTGCGCAAGGGCGTGCTTT
>JAHFHI010000266.1 GCA_023246995.1 Candidatus Omnitrophota bacterium | reverse complement strand
TGGTCGATTTGAACCCCGAAGTGAGCGCTCGTTCGGCCGACGTGGATTTCGGCCAGTTCAACATCCCCAGCTTCGACATTACGCAGGCCGTAACCCAGGTGCTGATCCGCAGCGGGGAAACCATCGCGATCGGCGGGCTTTTGAGCGACACCACCCAGCTTTCGGAAAACAAAGTTCCTTACTTGGCAGATGTACCCGTACTTGGTAAGATATTCCGTTCAAAACGCCAGACTTCAGGGTCGGGTAACACAAAGACCGAAACATTATTTTTTGTAACAGTTACCATGGTGGATTCGGAAGGACAACCAGCAGGGGACCGGATGCAGAAAACGCCTCAAGCCGCCGGTTCTGCGGATAAAGATTCGCAAGATGAGCCTGATACGGCATCGGACAATCCTAAAGCAACGGTCGACTCGGCCGGTCAAGTGCTCCCGCCGGCGTAAATCGCCGGTAACGGGCAGTTTTGAATCTTTAGGGTTCCCTTTTCAGCCTGTTTCACGCTCTCCCGCTTAAGGTCCTTCCCAGAAGACACCGAAGATAAGGATGTTCATGGTTCGATCTCTCGCTCCCGTTTTTGTTCTAATTTGCTCCTTGATTTTCCCCGCGCCCTCCTGCGTCCTTGCGGAGGAGCCTGCTCCTGCGGAGCCGCCGGCTTATGCGAGGGAAATCATGCAGAAACTCGATCAGCTTGAAAAGCAGCAGAAACAGATACTTCAGGAACTCCAAACACTCAAAGAAGAGCTTTACATCGTCAAGATCCGTGCAACAAGGGCTTGAGGATTGCTCTTTCAAAACTCAAAATGAAGGAAATCTTATGAAACGTGACATTTTAATCAGCCAAGAAGCCAATGAAATCCGGGTCGCTATTCTTGAAGAAGGACGCCTTGAAGAGTTCTATATCGAACGGGCAGATGCCGCGCGTCTTTTCGGCAATATCTACAAGGGTAAGGTTAAAACGGTCATTCCCGGGATGGGCGCTGCGTTTATTGATTTGGGTACGAAAAAGGACGGGTTCTTGTATGTGGCCGATGCTTTAAAGTCCCCGTTTGACATGGATGTAGAGTTTGATGAAGCTTCTTCGAGCCAAACTCCGGGTACGGAACCCGCCAAGGCCCCGGAACCCGCGCCGCGGCGGCATCATCACGATCGATTCCGCTCCATTGAGGAGGTTCTCAAAGTCGGGCAGGAAGTAATTGTGCAGGTCGTTAAGGAGCCTCTTGGTAACAAGGGCCCACGGCTCACGACTCATTTTTCCATCCCGGCCCGGTATTTGGTCATGATGCCCGGAGAATCCAAGGTCGGGGTTTCGCGAAGGATCGAAGACCGCCGGGAACGGGACAATATCCGCGGGATCTTCCGGCAAATGGAGCTCCCGAAAGGCGCGGGCTTTATCGTGAGGACCGCAGGGGAGGGCAAAGGGGAAAAGGAGTTTACCCGGGACATTCGCTACCTCATCAATCTCTGGAAAAAAGTTCAAAGCTCCATTACCCAAAAGCGCGCGCCGAGCCTGATTCATCAGGAGCTTGACCTCGTGGAGCGCATTGTCCGCGATCACTTAGTCGAGGAAACGGACCGGATTATCGTCGACCACCCGGATGTCCACCGTAAGGTCGACCGTTTCTTGCGCCTGTATCTTCCGGGGCAGACGGTGGACTTCACGCTCCATCAGGACCGTGTTCCCTTATTTGAAAAATTCAATATCGAAAAGGAAGTCGAACGGACATTCCAAAGAAATGTGTTTCTCAAATCAGGCGGCTATATCGTGATCGAACAGACCGAGGGCCTCGTGGCCATCGACGTCAACACCGGAAAATTCACGGGGACGCGTAATCTTGAGGAGACCGTTTACCGCAACAACCTTGAGGCGGCCGGGGAAGTCGCGCGCCAACTCCGGCTTCGGGACGTCGGCGGCATTATCATTATCGACTTTATCGATATGGAATATGCCGATCACCGGCGCAGCCTTTTTCGCACCTTTAAAGATGCCGTTCGCAGAGACCGGGCCAAAACAAACATCCTAAAAATGTCGGAGCTGGGTCTTGTCGAAATGACGCGCCAGCGGCTCCGGCCGTCCCTTGAAAGCGCCGTTTACAATTCCTGCACCTATTGTGAAGGCAAGGGCATGGTAAAATCCCCGACCACCATGGGAATTCAGACCATTAAGGAGCTTCGCAAATCGCTCGGGCACACACGCGGTAAAATTTTAAACGCCTATGTCCATCCGACCGTGGCGGAACGACTTCTTAATCAGGAAAAAAAGATTCTCGAAAGTCTGGAGCGTCAGACAAGCAGCCGGATATCCGTTTTTCCGGATCCCGCGCTTCATGTCGAAGACATCAATATTACGTTTGCCCGGTGATACCGCTCGTGAAGACTCATACCGAATATTTATGGTTTGAGACGCGTGCGAAGCGTGACTATGTGAATATTACGCGGAAAATTTCCGGAATCATTGACAAAAGCGGCATCCGGGAAGGCCTGGCTCTTGTTTCTGCCATGCACATCACGGCAGGCGTTTATGTGAATGATGCCGAAAACGGCTTGATTCGGGATATCGATGAATGGCTCGAAGGCCTGTGTCCTTTTCGCGCCGATTACCGGCATCACGATACGGGCGAGGACAACGGTGACAGCCATCTTAAGAACCTGCTGATCGGACACCAGCAGGTTCTTCCGATTACCGACGGAAAGCTTGACCTCGGTCCTTGGGAGCAGCTCTTTTACGCCGAGTTTGACGGGCGGAGACGCAAACGCGTCATTGTCAAATTGATCGGAGAGTAGGCTTCACGAACAGAGGAGGCGCGCCATGAAAAAAAAATCCCGGATAAAAGAAAAAACTAAAAAGGTTTCTAGAAAACCCGCTAAAAAGCGGGGCCTTAAAAAGAAGCCTGCTGCCCGTACCCGGGCAAAGCTCAAAAGGCCGC
>JAHFHI010000265.1 GCA_023246995.1 Candidatus Omnitrophota bacterium | reverse complement strand
GTGAATTGACTTGAACCGCCCCGAAAGGTACAATTTTTCAGAGGTGATCTTATGAGAGCATTAAAAACTATAGGGCTAGGCTTAGTGGTCTTTTTGGGGGTTGCCACGGCGCTTCAGGCCTGTGGTATCGGTAGCGGCAGTCACGGCTCTTCCGGGTCAGGTTCCGAGGAAATGATGGGCGGACCTGCCGGCGGCGGTCCTGCACCCGCACCCCCGGCCCAGCCAGGCCCATAGGTCCCGCGAAAATTTAGAAGGGCAGGGAGTCTCGAAAGGACTTCCGCCCTTTTTTTTTAGCAAAGACCGGAATGCGCTATGGGACGTAAAGGCAAAGACATCATTTATGATTCATTTGAGGACAAGCGCGTTCTTTTTACAGGGCTTGCCTGCCTGATTTTTCTCATCCTCCAGTTTTTTACCGAAATCCGGCCCCTGGGCAAATTTTTTCCGCCGCTTAGCCAATCCGCGTTCCTTATGATTGCGGGTGGGGTGTTTGCTTTCCAGATTTTTGCTTGGGTCTTATTGAGACATTTTCGCGGGGAGTGGTACCGTTATCCTTTGGTTTATCTGCTTTTTCTCTGCGAATTCGGGCAAATCAGCTTTTCGATCTGTCTGGCTTCTTGGCTCTATTTTTGGGTTGCGGGAACCAAACCCGGGCCACGATAAAAAGTCTGCGCCTGGCTGGAGTCGAACCAGCGACCCTCTGCTTAGAAGGCAGATGCTCTATCCACCTGAGCTACAGGCGCGTGGACGCCTAATCTAAACGAAATTTTTCGATTTTTCTATGTGTTTTCCCCATGATACGGCCAAGCCGGAGGATGTTTGCTTTTTACGCCCTCCGGCGTCTCATAAAAAAGAGCCATCGGCGGCGGGCTTTTGGGGATGGGGCAAAGAATGCGCCTAGGTCGTCATGGCGGCTTGAGGCGTCGCGGTAGCCCAAGTCGATCAATTCCCGTATGAAGCGCTTGTGAAACATGAATCGTGTTTTTTTCCGCGGCAGGCTCTGGGGGTTTTCCGCGATGCCGAAGCTGTCGCGGATTCTCCTGGAAGGCGAAAATTGGAAAACCTCCACGGGCTGATAATCGGAAGGCTTCGCGTCATCATGAAAAAGGGGCGCCGGCAGGGCATGGTTTTCCCGATTTTTGCTTTTCCGGGACAGGGCTTCGTAAAACCGGTTAAAGGTCTGGATCTCGGTGATTTCATCCCAGGCGGAGTCATGACTCAAGCGGTTTAAGAGCATCCGGATCACATGAGAAATTCGGGGGCGAAACCGGCTTTCGTATTCCGGGAGCGCGAGCGGGAGAGGCCGGTCTGTGGCAATGCTAAGAATCCTTGAGGCTCCCATGCTAAGCGCGGCGCTCAAGGGTTTGACGAGACTGACGGAGCCGTCCAAAAAATAATATCGTCCGATTTTGACGGGCGGCAGAAACACGGGGACACTGCAGCTGGCGGCGAGGTGGTCGACTTCGATTTTCGCGCAGACCCCGAGAGAATGGAAGATATTCCAGGCCGAAGCCCTGGGGCCTTCAAGGAACCAGCAGGCGCGACCGGAGACAAGCTCGGTCGCAGCCACGGCAATGCCCAGAGTGCTCCCGCAGTCAAAAGCCCGTTCTAGATTTTTGCGCCGGAACCCCTTTTGAAGGATGGCCCGCATCGGGGCCGGGTCAAGAAGCGACCAGGTCGCGCGGTCTTTGGGGCGTCGCCAATGCCTGAAGCTTGAGATCATCATACTTTTTAAAGCGCTCCGGTGATAAGCGGGAACATGAAATCCAAGCCATAATTCTTCAAGCAGCAGGCGGCTGTCAAAGGCGTGATGGGACTCCGCGGCATAAAAGGAAGTATTGAGGCTTCCGCAGGAAGATCCCGCGAAAACCTGAAACGGGCTTCGCTTGTCAGCGCAAAACTTTTCGTGGATATATTTTAAAACACCAACCTGATAGGCCCCGTGGGCTCCGCCTCCGGCGCAGACAAGGCCAAAAATAGGGGGTGAAGGATCCATAGGAGTTTCTCCTTAAAGAATACATAGCCCAATTAAGACTAGAATACAACGATTTATGGCATTTATTAGCATTCACTAATGGGAAAACTTTTTTTAAAGGTACTTGCAATTCGGGCCGACACAGGATAAAGATTGAGCAAGAAACAAAGCTTATGGAAACAAAAGATGATGCTTTTGAATTCACCCTTTTCTTTATTTCATTGGGTGGTATAATCTTAACAGATTTTAAATGATTTAAATAAGAATCCAAAAAGGGGGGTAGTTAAAATGAGGAAATCAGAAAAAGGTTTCACGCTGGTAGAGTTACTGGTTGTGATCACGGTGCTTGTGATCCTGGCAACCTTTCTTGTTCCGCAGGTTGGGGCGATCCGCGAGAGGACGAGGCGCGCTTCATGCCTGGAGAACCTTCGGATTATCGGGGTCGGCTTGCATACCTATGCGGCTGATAACAACGGTGCTTTTCCGACGGCCAATGCCGCCAACACGGCTTTTCAAAGCATCTATGTGACCGGGAACATCACGGATCCGAATGTTTTTAACTGCCCGTCAACCACCAATACGGCACCTTCCGGAACGGTAGGCGGTACGAACCTTGCCAACGCTGATTATATCTATAACGACACGGATTTGAACGATCAGTCGGCAGGAACGTCGGTGGTGTCTGCCGATAATGACACAAGCCATGCCAGCCCGGCGGGGTGGAATGTTGTTCGAGTTTCCGGAAGCGTGGGGCAGGTTACGACGGATCCTCTCGGCGCGGATAACGATTAATTTATAAAAAATCGCCAAGCGATTTTTTATAACAGTTTAAGATGGTGAGGAGACACCCCATGCGGTGTCTCCTCGTATTTTGGGAGTTTTAAGAATTTTTGTGAGCACGGCAGCGCAGGATCAAACCATGAAAAGCAAAAAGAAGCTCGGCGAAATTCTGGTGGAT
>JAHFHI010000264.1 GCA_023246995.1 Candidatus Omnitrophota bacterium | reverse complement strand
GAGAACGTGTCTGTTTTGAGCGCCATTTATTATGGCCCTGAAATGGCGCGTCATTCCGGTCACAAGCGTTTTCTCTGGAGCAATGTGGTCGGTTGGGATGCCACGGAAAAGCTTTCCTTTAAACAGGAGTTTACCCTCGGCAATCAGCGTAGGGTTCCTTCAACAGAAACCCTCGGCGGCGGCACCACCAAGGAAGTTTATGCGAATGCCCAGTGGTGGGGGTTTGCCAGCTACATGCGTTATGAGCTTACCGAAAAACTCGGTTTCAACTATCGTTTTGAAGTTTTTCGGGATGACCAGCTCTTTCGTACGTCACCTGCCACGACGGTCGCTGCCCCTACTGAAACGCTCACGAGCCATACGCTTACGTTCGATTATGAGCTCTACGAGAATCTGACAAGCCGTCTCGAGTATCGTCTTGATAGGTCGAATGACGCGGCTGCTTTTCAGTCGGATTCGACTCAGCAGACAGTCGGCGCACAGATGATTTACAAGTTTGCCTAGACAAAGTAAAAGTGAGTTTCAAAAAGCCCCGGTTTCACCTCCCGAAACCGGGGCTTTTTTTTTAAGCGGAAATATTCAAATGCGTGATCGCATAAAATCCAATCGAGCATCGGTAAGGCTTTTGCCTTTCCTTCTTCTTAGCGTGTTTGCCGCCGGGTGTGTTTCGCGAGGAGTTGAGCGCTTTGACTTCGGGGCCTATTCCCAAGGCGACAAATTATTTCAAAAAGGCAAGTATGCCGAGGCCATTCTGAAGTACCAGGCCTATATTGAAGAGAATCCCGTCGGCAACATGGCGGTCATTGCCCGTTATTCTATCGGAAAGTCGTACTTGGCTCTCGGCCAGGGAGATCAGGCAAAAGCATGCTTTGAGCAAATAGCCGCGGAGCATAAAGGCCTGATCTGGGCCGAGCTATCCGATAGACAGCTCCAAGAGATGGCTTCCTCCGGCGAGACGCAGTAGCAATCTTCGCGATTTTGGGCTCCGACGTCGACGGGCTCGGCGCTCCTTTAATTCCAACCTAACATTCTTGCCTTGCCCTTTTTCCCGCGATCTTTTAGACTTTGCCTGGATCCTTGGAGGGATTTCCGGGTGATCGCTTCCGCGCGTGGTCGTTTTTAGCGGAGGAGGAAAGTCCGGGCTTCAAAGGGCAGCGTAGTGGGTAATACCCATCTCCGGCGCGCAGAGTGTTACGGGCGCCGGACGGATTAGAGCCACAGAGACGAGTCCGGCCGGGACCTTAATGGGTCCTCGCCCGGGGTGAAACGCGGCAATCTCTACGCGAAGAAAGGCCGAATAGGGCGGTTCCGGTTCGCCGGAGAGCGGCCCGCTTGATCCTTCGGGATCTCCGCCGGGTAGGCCGCAGGAAGCCTCAAGCAATTGAGGCGCAAGATGGATGATCGCCACAGCCGGAAGGATTCGGCTGACAGAACCCGGCTTACAGGGAATCCCTCCTTGGATCCTCTTAGATTTCTGTTGACCGGGTTACAAAGTTTCTCTACAATTGAGCTAATTGAATCCTTTTAAACGCGGTGCTGTGACACCGCAAAAGGAGCTTATGCGTTTCTCAAGCGATACAATTCAAGCAAAAGTAGCCCTGCAATTTATTGCAGGGCCTTTTTTTTATGTCCTCCTCCCGTAAGGTTCTTGACGAAGAGGGAATTCATCGGGCTATTGTCCGGATGGCCCATGAGATCCTGGAGAGAAATCAGGGTACTTCAGGCCTGATTTTAATCGGGATACGCACCCGCGGGGTATTTCTCGCCAAACGCCTGGAAGCCCAGATCCGTGCCATCGAAAGCGTGGAAGTCCCGCTCGGGGTTTTGGATATCACGCTTTATCGTGACGATATCGGAGAGATCGGCCCCAGGCCTCTGGTCGGATCAACCGACATTCCCTGCGACATCACCGGGCGGATCGTGGTTTTGATCGATGACGTTCTTTATACGGGCCGCACGATCCGGGCCGCGCTTGATGCCGTGATTGATTTTGGCCGCCCCAAGGCCATTCAGCTCGGGGTCCTGATTGACCGGGGCCACCGCGAGCTTCCGATCAAAGCCGATTATATCGGGAAAAACATTCCGACTTCGCGCGCCGAAGAAGTGGTCCTTCGCCTCAAGGAAAAAGACGGCACCGATGAGGCGGTTGTCACCGAAAAAATTGCCGGGGGCACGCCGTGAAGTGGACGCGTAAGCACCTGCTCGGCCTGCGGGACCTGACGGCCGAAGAGATTCACCTGGCGCTTCAAACGGCGAAGTCCTTTCAGGAAATTTCCCTGCGCTCGGTCAAAAAAGTTCCGGCCCTCCGGGGCACGACCGTGGCGAATCTGTTCTTTGAGCCGAGCACGCGGACCCGTATTTCTTTTGAGCTGGCTGAAAAGCGTTTGAGCGCGGACACGATCCACGTAAGCACTTCGACTTCGAGCATGGTAAAGGGGGAAACCCTGAAGGATACGGCCCGGAATATCGAGGCCCTCAAAGTCGGCATTGTGGTGATGCGCCACAATGCCTCGGGGGCGCCGCACCGATTGAGCCGCCACCTTGAGGCCTCCGTGATCAATGCCGGGGACGGCATCAACGAACATCCCACCCAGGCCTTGATCGACATGTTCACGATTCTTGAAAAGAAAAAGCGCGTTAAAGGGGTGAAGGTGACTTTTGTCGGGGATATCCTTCACAGCCGGGTGGCGCGTTCCAATATCTGGGGCCTGACGAAACTCGGCGCGGAGGTGACGGTTTGCGGCCCCGCGACACTCCTTCCGAACGGGCTCAAGGATCTCGGCGTGCGAGTCACGACCGACCTGCGCGAGGCGGTTCACAACGCCGACGTGATCAATCTCTTGCGCATTCAGCTGGAGCGGCAGAAGGAATCCTTTTTCCCGAGCATCCGGGAGTACGCGACCGCTTACCAGATCAATGCCGCGATTCTAAAGACC